>CAMCWS010000014.1 GCA_945882755.1 Bordetella parapertussis
TTTATCGCCGCCATGGATGAGTTGATTCACATGGCGGGTATCAAAGGTGTGCAAGAAGTGGTGATTGGCATGGCCCACCGCGGTCGCTTGAATGTGCTGGTCAATACCATGGGCAAATTGCCTGCCGATATGTTCGCCGAGTTTGACCACACCGCGCCTGAAGAACTGCCTGCAGGGGACGTGAAATACCACCAAGGCTTTAGCTCGGATGTCTCCACGCCTGGCGGTCCTGTTCACCTGAGCTTGGCGTTCAATCCCTCGCACTTAGAGATCGTCAACCCTGTGGTGGAAGGCTCGGTGCGCTCGCGCATGGACCGCCGTGGCGACCCTAAAGGCAGTCAAGTGCTGCCCGTGTTGGTGCATGGCGACGCCGCTTTCGGTGGCCAAGGCGTGAACCAAGAAACCTTGGCGCTGGCGCAAACCCGTGGCTACTCCACAGGCGGCACGGTGCACATCATCATCAACAACCAAATTGGTTTCACCACCTCTGACCCCCGCGACATGCGTTCCAGCGTGTTCTGTACCGACATCGTGAAGATGGTGGAAGCGCCGGTGCTGCATGTGAACGGCGACGACCCCGAGGCGGTGGTACTGGCCACCCAGTTGGCGCTGGAATACCGCATGGAATTCCGCCAAGACGTGGTGGTGGACATCACTTGCTTCCGCAAACTGGGTCACAACGAGCAAGACACGCCCAGCCTCACACAGCCCTTGATGTACAAAAAAATCGCGGCCCACCCAGGCACTCGCAAGTTGTACGCCGAGCGTTTGGCTTCCCAAGGTTTGGGGGAGACCTTGGGCGACGATATGGTCAAGGCCTACCGCGCCGCATTGGACGCAGGCAAAAACACCTCGGACCCTGTGTTGACCAATTTCAAAACCAAATTCACTGTGGACTGGTCGCCTTTCTTGGGTAAAAAATGGACCGATGCAGCTGACACTGCGCTGCCGATGACCGAGTGGAAACGCTTGGCCGAACGCATCACCACCATTCCCACCACAGTCACACCACACCCTTTGGTGAAAAAGGTCTATGACGACCGCGCTGCCATGGGTCGCGGCGATTTGCCTGTGGACTGGGGCATGGGCGAGCACATGGCTTTTGCGTCTTTGGTGGCCAGTGGCTTCCCCGTGCGCTTGTCGGGTGAAGACTGCGGACGTGGCACCTTCACCCACCGCCATGCCGTCATTCACGACCAAAACCGTGAAAAATGGGACACAGGCACCTACATTCCTTTGCAAAACGCCGCTGACAACCAGTCGCCTTTCACCGTCATCGACTCCATCTTGTCTGAAGAGGCTGTGCTGGGTTTTGAGTACGGCTACGCCTCCAACGACCCCAACACCTTGGTGATTTGGGAAGCGCAGTTTGGCGACTTTGCCAATGGCGCTCAAGTGGTGATTGACCAGTTCATCGCCTCAGGTGAAGTGAAGTGGGGCCGTGTCAACGGCATCACCCTCATGCTGCCCCATGGTTACGAAGGCCAAGGCCCTGAGCACAGCTCGGCCCGTGTGGAGCGCTTCATGCAGTTGGCGGCTGACACCAATATGCAAATCGTGCAGCCCACCACCGCCAGCCAAATTTTCCATGTGCTGCGTCGCCAAATGGTGCGCAATTTGCGCAAGCCCTTGATCATCTTCACGCCCAAGTCCTTGTTGCGTCACAAAGACGCCACCTCGCCTGTGTCCGAGTTCACCAAGGGTGGTTTCCAAACCATCATTCCTGAAATCAAGGACATCAAGGCTGACAAGGTGAAACGTGTGGTGGTCTGCAGCGGCAAGGTCTATTACGACTTGTCGAAAAAACGTGAAGACAACGGCCACGACGACACCGCCTTGCTCCGTTTAGAGCAGCTCTATCCCTTCCCGCACAAGGCCTTTGCCGCCGAGTTGAAAAAATACCCCAACGCCACGGAAGTGGTGTGGTGTCAGGACGAGCCGCAAAACCAAGGCGCTTGGTTCTTTGTGCAGCACTACCTGTTTGAAAACATGGCCACTGGCCAAAAGCTGGGCTACAGCGGTCGCGCTGCCTCGGCTTCACCCGCAGTGGGCTATTCGCATCTGCACCAAGACCAGCAAAAAGCGCTGGTCGATGGCGCATTTGGACGCCTCAAGGGTTTCATATTGACCAAGTAAGCCGCTTGCTGCGCCTGTGTCGCTTGCAAGCCCGCCCAACTCATTCAGGAAAAATTCATCATGGCCATCATTGAAGTCAAAGTACCGCAACTCTCAGAATCCGTGGCGGAAGCCACCTTGTTGCAATGGAAGAAAAAAGTCGGCGACGCTGTTGCCGTTGACGAAATCTTGATCGACGTAGAGACCGACAAAGTCGTGCTCGAAGTCCCCGCACCCTCGGCAGGTGTGTTGGTGGAAATCATCGCTGCAGATGGTGCCACCGTGATGGCTGAGCAACTGATTGCTCGCATCGACACCACCGCCACTGCTTCTGCTGCTGGCCCGGTGGCAGCGGCCAAACCTGCGGCCACCGCCACAACCTCAGCGCCCGTGGCATCAACGGCAGCCGTGAGTGCCAGCCACGCTGGTGTGGCCATGCCAGCAGCTGCCAAGCTGATGGCAGACAACAACCTGGCGTCGGGTTCAGTCGCTGGAACTGGCAAAGATGGGCGTGTCACCAAAGGTGATGTGCTGTCTGCAGTCGCCGGTGGTGTGCAGTCCACCGCTGCGGTCATCCCCACGGGTGTGCCCACAAAGACCTTGCCCCAAGTGGCAGCACCCACGGTTGACTTGGGAGACCGTCCTGAGCAACGCGTGCCCATGACCCGTTTGCGTGCCCGCGTGGCCGAGCGATTGCTGCAGTCGCAATCGACCAACGCCATCCTCACCACCTTCAATGAAATCAACATGGCGCCGGTCATGGAGATGCGCAAACGTATGCAAGAGCGTTTCGAAAAAGAACACGGTGTGAAGCTGGGATTCATGAGTTTCTTCGTGAAAGCGGCTGTTCACGCCTTGAAGAAATTCCCTGTCTTGAATGCTTCTGTGGACGGCAACGACATCGTCTACCACGGCTATTTCGACATCGGCATCGCGGTGGGTTCACCCCGTGGTTTGGTGGTGCCTATTTTGCGCAATGCCGATCAAATGAGCTTTGCCGACATTGAAAAGAAAATTGCAGAGTTCGGCGTGAAAGCACGTGACGGCAAACTGGGCATGGAAGAAATGACCGGCGGCACTTTCTCCATCAGCAACGGCGGCACCTTCGGCTCCATGATGTCCACGCCCATCATCAACCCACCCCAGTCGGCGATTTTGGGCGTTCACGCCACCAAAGACCGCGCCATGGTGGAAAACGGCCAGGTGGTGGTTCGACCCATGAACTACTTCGCCATGTCGTATGACCACCGCATCATCGACGGTCGCGAGGCAGTGCTCGGCTTGGTGGCGATGAAAGAAGCGCTGGAAGACCCGGCTCGTTTGTTGTTTGATATTTGAGCCATGCCTACCATCTCGATGTTCTACGGCATTTTGGTGTCCATGTATTTCATTGACACCGGAGAATTTCCCAAAAACAAGCAGCGTTTGGTGCAAGCTTGGATTGAAATCCATGCCGAGTAATTGATGGCTGACTGGAAGCTCGCCATTGAGGGCCGTGAACTATTTAGGATTGATCCACTCAAATGAATTCTTATAAACCTTTGCTCCCGAAAGTAACCAAGGTTCAAGTCCTTGATGATTTTGAATTGCTCCTTGAATTCACCGATGGTGTGGTCAAGCGCTTTGATGTCAAACCCTATTTACATTTCCCTGCTTTTGGACGCTTGAAACAAGGTGGCTTGTTTGCCAAGGCTCATGTTGCCAATGGCACGGTGGTTTGGGATGACAGGCTTGATTTGGCCCCAGAGACTTTGTATCTCAAGGGGCGAGACAGCGTTGAAGTTGGCGCGGGGCATCAGGTTTCATGAAGCTTAAATCTTGCCTCATTCCCGCAGAACCATTCTTGGCGGGTGATGTCGCAACAGCAGATTTTTCAGACGCTTATGAAGTTAAAAATCCGCAACCTGAATGCAGTGCCTTGGCTATTTGGATTGATAGGGGTTGTTTCTTATTTGATTTTTTGGGATTGAATCATGTCAAAAGTATTTGATGTCATCGTCATCGGCGCGGGGCCTGGTGGCTACATCGCAGCCATCCGCGCTGCCCAACTGGGTTTCCAAGTCGCTTGCATTGACGAATGGCAAAACGCCACTGGCGGCCCTGCACCTGGCGGCACCTGTACCAACGTGGGCTGCATTCCCTCCAAAGCATTGCTGCAGTCCAGTGAACACTTTGACCAAGCCAACCACCACTTCGCCGAGCATGGCATCACCGCCACCGGTGTGAAGATGGATGTGGCGCAAATGCTCAAACGCAAAGACACGGTGGTCAAGCAAAACAACGACGGCATTTTGTACTTGTTCAAGAAAAACAAGGTCACGTTTTTCCATGGACGGGGCGCTTTCGCCAGCAAGTCCGATGCGGGTTATGAAATCAAAGTGTCTGGCAAAACCGATGAGTCGCTGACGGCCAAACACATCGTCATCGCCACAGGTTCGAGCGCCCGTGCCTTGCCCGGTACACCGTTTGACGAGGTCAATGTGCTGTCCAACGACGGTGCATTGCGTGTAGGCGCTGTACCGAAGAAATTGGCGCTCATCGGCTCAGGTGTGATCGGCTTGGAGATGGGTTCTGTCTGGCGTCGTCTGGGCGCTGACGTGACCATCTTGGAGGGCCTGCCTACATTCCTCGGCGCTGTGGACGAGCAAATCGCCAAGGAAGCCAAGAAGGCGTTTGACAAGCAAGGTTTGAAGATTGAGCTTGGCGTGAAAGTGGGCGAGATCGTGAACGGCAAAAAAGGCGTCACCGTCAACTACACCAACGCCAAAGGCGAGGCGGTGAAGTTAGATGCCGACAAGCTGATCATCAGCATTGGCCGTGTGCCCAACACCACGGGTCTGTACCCCGACGCCGTGGGTTTGGCTTTGGACGAACGCGGTGCCATCGTGGTGGACGCGGACTGCAAAACCAACCTGCCCGGCGTGTGGGCTGTGGGTGACGTGGTGCGTGGCCCCATGCTTGCGCACAAAGCCGAAGAAGAGGGCGTGGCGGTGGCCGAGCGCATTGCGGGTCAGCACGGTCATGTCAACTTCAACACCATCCCGTGGGTGATTTACACCAGCCCCGAGATCGCTTGGGTGGGCCGCACCGAGCAGCAACTCAAGGTCGACGGCGTGGCTTACAAAGCGGGCACATTTCCGTTCTTGGCCAATGGCCGTGCCCGCGCCTTGGGTGACACCACCGGCATGGTGAAGTTTTTAGCAGACGCCAAGACAGATGAGATCTTGGGCGTTCACATGGTCGGCCCGCAGGTGTCGGAATTGATTTCCGAAGCCGTGGTGGCCATGGAATTCAAGGCCAGCGCCGAAGACATTGCCCGGATTTGCCATGCCCACCCGTCTTTGAGCGAGGCCACCAAAGAGGCGGCTCTGGCAGTGGACAAGCGGACGCTGAATTTTTAAGGCTATTGCTGGTGCGTCAAGCTTTTCGCATGCGTCGATGCTGAAAAAACAAACTGCCCATCGCCAGCAGGATATAGCTCAAGCAGGCCAACAGATAGATGACAGTTTCTTGGCGCTGGATCTGTGCGTGCTGCATATTGGCGTCGTCCAGCGCTGAACGAGCTTGCGAGAGCAAGCCATCGTTGCTGGCGCATTGCACAGCGTAATTGCGCATATCGGGGTCGGCGATCAAGTCGTAGCTGAACGACTGGTCTTCCCAGCGCATATCGGCCATCTTCTTTTTGTACAAATTCACTTTGGCTATTTCTTCCCGAACAATCATGCCATTGGGATAACCCTGTAATACGGCATAGTCCACCATGGCCTGGGCTTCATTGAGCTTGAGCTTGAGTTGGTCGACATCCGCTTGAACGCGACTGCGTCCATTCAGGTTGTAAGCGCTGAGTTGCTGCTGCAAAGCTTGCACGCCTTCATCGGCCAAATTGCATTGGCGGGCATTGAGTTGCTGCCAGAGGGTGCGTTCTTCAATGCTGTGTTCGATGTCCAAGCGTTCGCGGTCGCTTTGCGGGTTGTGCGGCATCGCCCACAGCGTGACCATGGTGATGGCCACGATAAATGCCACTTGCAGCATCAGCCAAAAGGTCCAAGGGTTGATGTGAAAACTTTGAACGCCCACAGGGGCGGAATGGACATGGGTGTTCATGGGGTTTATCTCACCAAAATAGAAGCGGTCATTTGAAGAAAGGGCTGCAAAGCGCTGGCAGGGGTGTAGCCAAAACTGGGCACATCGCCAGATTGCAAAGGGTTGACCGTCAAGGAGACCGGCGTGGCTGAGGCATAGCGTGGCACCTCGGCGCTGTCAGCAGGGGGCAAATTGCCGGCCAAAGCAGACGCCACATAGGCTTTGCAGGGTGTAGATTCAGGCGCATTGGCTGCACAGTAGCGCCAGTGTTCGGCGTGGGCAAAGGGGGTTAACAGGGTCGAAACGATTATGAAAGCGATCAATCTCAGCATGTAAATTCCCTTTGCCACCGGTGGGTGACGGTTAAAGTCAACGAAATATTGACACTGTCAAGGGATAAGCAATTTTCACGCCGTTACAGATTTACATCAAAATCACACATTTAATCAATATATTTGGCAGCTTTCAGATAGCATCTTGTCAATTTTTACAAAATAGGCTCATCATGGCATCCAAAGTTTGCAGCAAGTGCGGCGTCGCTTCAGAAGAAGCCAAGCCTTTGAAGTGTTCGAAATGTGGTTCCCGTGATTTTCATGACAGCCTAGGCTCTGCTTTTGGCAAAAAAGCCAGCACCCCAGAGGCACCCCCAGTTGCAGCCGCGCCTGCACCGACCAAGCCCCCTGAATCTGAAACCTTGTTTGACAATTACGGCGGCATACCCACCATTGCCAAAGTGGTCAAAGCTTTTCACGTTGAACTCCTGGCGCGTCATCACCTGGCGGCTTACTTCGAGGGCATTGACATGGAGAACTTGGCCCAGCACACGGTGAAATTCGTAGCCTTTGTCATGGGTAAACCCGCAGAGTTCTACACCGGTAGAGATATGTACACTGCTCATGCCAAGTTCCATATCAGTGGCATGCACTTTGACGAGGTTGCCGATGTGCTCAAAGATGTGTTGACAGCGGCGGGGATGGCCAAACCGGACATCGCACTCGTCATGTTGCGGGTTGAAAGCCTGCGGGAGATGATCATTGCCTAAACACCTGAGCGAGCCAGCTAGTTTCAAAGAGCTTGCCCAGCTGTACATGGCGCATGAAGCTGCGCGTTTAAGCCCAGCTGTATTGACTCGCCGAGCAGTGCATTTAAAAGACCACTTATTGCCTTTGTTGGGAGACACCCAGCTGTATGACATCACTGCGATGCGTATTCGCCAGTTCACTGACACGCTTGGGCGCAAAGGCTTGTCTCAAGCCCATATTGAACAAGTGATCCTGAGCCTTCGGGTTTGTTTGAAATATGCGGTGAACAAATGCTGGTTGAATGTGCTGCCGTGGCCCAAGCAACGCGTTCAGGAAGATATGCCCATTACGCTGTCCATGCCGACCCTGAGCGAATATGAATTCAAGGGTCTTTACAACGACCTGATCGGCGATATTCGCGGGTCAAGGGCTTTTTAACAGACCCTGCAAGATCACAAATTTGGCGGAAAACGCGGCTTTGGCACTGCCCACGGCCAAAGCTTTGTCCTCAGCGCCCAAGGCGGTGACGGTGAACTGGTATTCATGGCCCAAGGTGGTGAAATTTTCAGGGCAGGGGCCTTTGTAAGCTTTCAAAGCACCTGAGGCAATGGTGAAGCTGTTGCCAAAAGGCTCGCTTTGGCTGATCTCGCCGCCGCCATGGTCATCGTCTTTCTGGTCCAAATCGGTCATTTTGATGCGAAGGGTGGTTGTGCCTGATGGAATATCTTTGATGCGAATCTCAGGCGACACCGGCGAGCAGCGGTGGCTGATGTTCCAAGCAAATGCAACATCTAGGCGAGACTGCGCATACACCCCTGGGACTGCGAACAAGGCCAAAAGCAGCAAGTATTTTTTCATTCAAGTCTCCATCTTTAATTGGGGTCAGATCCCCATTATTTAATCGGGGTCTGACCCGATTATTTTGCGCTAAGTCAAAGCGGTGCTTGTAAACTTAGGAAATCTTTTTTTTAAGTGACCGACCATGCGAAGTGACATTGAAATCGCCCAAGCTGCCAGCCTCCAACGAATCCCCGAGTTGGTCAAGCAGCATATGCACATTGCCGACGACCATTTGTATGCCTATGGTCACCACAAAGCCAAACTGTCTTTGAAGCATATCGCCAGCCTGCCAGCCAAAACAGACAGCAAGCTCATTTTGGTGACCGCGATTTCCCCTACGCCTGCTGGCGAGGGCAAAACCACGACCACCGTGGGTTTGGGCGACGCCTTGTGCAAGATTGGCAAAAAGAGCCTGATTTGCCTGCGTGAACCCTCCTTGGGCCCTGTGTTTGGCATGAAGGGTGGCGCAACCGGTGGCGGCATGGCGCAAGTTGTCCCCATGGAAGACATCAACTTGCACTTCACCGGTGACTTTGGTGCGATTGCTTTGGCGCACAACCTCTTGTCGGCCATGCTCGACAACCATATTCACCATGGCAACACCCTCAAGATAGACACCCGCCGCATCGTGTGGAAGCGGGTGATGGACATGAACGACCGCGCTTTGCGCCAAATGGTGGTCGGCTTGGGTGGCACCGCCAACAGCGTGCCACGCGAGGACGGTTTTGACATCGTGGTGGCGTCTGAAGTGATGGCGATTTTTTGTTTGGCCACCAGTTTGGCCGACTTGAAGACCCGCTTGGGACGCATCGTGGTGGCTTACAACACTGAAGGGTCTCCCGTGCTTGCCAGCGATTTGCAAGCCCATGGTGCGATGGCCGCTTTGCTCAAAGACGCTTTGGCCCCCAACATCGCGCAAACCTTGGAAAACAATTTGGCCTTCATCCACGGCGGCCCGTTTGCCAACATTGCCCACGGTTGCAATTCGGTGATTGCCACGGCCACCGCTATGAAATTGGCCGACTATGTGGTCACCGAGGCCGGTTTTGGCGCGGACTTGGGTGCGGAAAAATTCATCGACATCAAATGCCGCAAAGCCGACTTGAAACCCTCGGCGGTGGTGTTGGTAGCAACTGTCCGAGCCCTGAAATACCACGGCGGCGTGGGCGTGAAAGAGCTCGGTATCGAAAACCTAGATGCCTTGAAAAAGGGCATGGTCAACCTTGAGCGCCACTTGGGCAATATCAAAAACCATTACGGCTTGCCCTGTGTGGTCGCCATCAACCACAGAACCGAAGACACGGCAGCCGAAATTAGCTTGCTGGAAAAAGCCTGCGCCGCTTATGGCGCACAGGTGGTGGTGGCCAAGCACTGGGCCGAGGGTGGCGCGGGTGCGGTTGAACTGGCGAATGCGGTGGTGGCATTGTGCGAACAGCCCAACCAGTTTCAGTTTGTTTACCCCGAAACCGCCACGCTGTGGGAAAAGGCGCAAACCGTGGCGCAAAAAATTTACGGCGCACAAGGCATTTCTGCCGACGCCAAAATCCGTGGGCAAATCGACAAGCTGCAAGAGCAGGGCTATGGCCATTACCCCATTTGCATTGCCAAAACCCAGTACTCTTTTTCCACCGATCCCAAGCTCTTGGGTGCGCCTTCGGGCCACACCATGAACATCCGTGAAGTGCGTTTGGCGGCAGGTGCGGAGTTCATCGTCATGGTGTGTGGCGACGTGATGACCATGCCTGGTCTGCCCAAGGTACCTTCTGCCCATGCCATCGATGTGGACGCGCAAGGCAATATCGTCGGTTTGTTCTGATTTTTTATTCAAAGGCTGTTATGCGTAAATCGAGTTGGGTGTTTTTATCAGTGGCGCTTGCAGCTGTGTGCAGCGCAGCGCTGTTGGTGGCTACATCGGCAGGTGCAGCCAGCGACGACCAAGCTTTGTTGGAAAAAGCCAAAGCTTTGTTCAAACCCTTGCCCGATAGCTCTGCCTTAGAAAACACCGCGCTCACTCCCGAGCGTGTGGCCTTGGGCAAGGCCCTGTTTTACGAAACCCGCGTGTCCAGCGACGGCCGCCAAGGCTGTGTCAGTTGCCACACCCCCTTCTACCATGGTGGCGACAGCCTGCCCCTGTCCATGGGCGTCTTTGGCAAGGTTTTGCCCCGCAACGCCCCCACGGTGTTCAACACTTCTTTGTTGGTGGCGCAGCACTATGGCGGCAACCGCACAAGCGTTGAAGATCAAGCCGTCAAGGCGCTGACCAGTCCTGTGGCCTATGGCAATGCCACTTACGAGCAAGCCGAAAAAAAGTTGGTAATTTTGGGCTACCAGCCTCGGTTTGACAAAGCTTTCCCAGGCCAAGCAAAGTCTGTGACTGTGCAAAACTGGGGCATTGCTATTGGTGCGTTTGAGCGAACCTTGCTTACCCCCGCACCTTTTGACGCCTACCTCAAGGGCAACCACCAAGCATTAAGCGCCCAAGCCAAGCAGGGCCTGAAAACCTTTATAGAAACCGGTTGCGCCGGTTGCCACAGCGGCGTGACCGTGGGCGGCCAAAGTTTCCAAAAATTTGGCATCACCCAAGACTATTGGTTGGTCACAGGCAGCACCGAAAAAGAGGCTTTCAAGGGCTATGACAAAGGGCGCTTTCAAGACACCAAAAACGAAGCTGATGCCTTCATGTTCAAGGTGTCGCAGCTGCGCAATGTAGCGATGACGCCGCCTTATTTTCACGATGGCAGCGTCCCTACCTTGCCCCAAGCGGTGCGCATCATGGCGCAGTTGCAACTGGGCAAACAACTCAGCGACAAGCAAGTGGATGACATCGTCAGCTTTTTAGAAAGCTTGACGGGCGAGGTGCCAGCAGATTTCGCCAAAGCGCCCAGCTTGCCGGTGGCCTCACACTGACACACTTGTTCGCCAAAGCCAATATGCGATGCTTGCTGCTCACCGTGTTTTGCATGGCTTTGGTGCTGGGGCAAGGCGCGGCGAATGCCGCTTGGAGCTATATGGGCCACATTGATGGCCACGCCGTCTTGATCGACCGAACCACGATTCAACTCAAAGGCCGCAATGCCTTGGTGTGGATGCTGACCAACTACAGCAGCGTCACTGCCAACCAGATTTTGTCGGCGACCACCCATTTAGAGTTTGACTGCGATAAAAACAAAGTCAGGTACTTGCAGTTCTATGGCTACGAAGGACAAATGCAAAGCGGTGCACGTTTGATCAGCAAAACCCAATCGAGTGTGTTTGTGCCTGTGGAATTTGGCACCGTGATGAAAAGCTTTCAGCAAATTGCCTGTACCAGAGGCCCCTTCTTTCGGCAAGAAGGTGTGCTTAACAAACCGCCAAAGTAACCTCAGCCAAGCCTGGCATTTCAAAGCGAAGGGTTTGCCCAGCAAGCGGAAACTGCGACGCCACCCAGCTGCCAGTGGTCACCCAGTCGCCTGCTTTGAAGTGCCGACCGCGCTTGCACAAATGGTTGGCGATCCACGCCATGGCAATCAGAGGGTGGCCCATCACATCACCACAATGGCCTTGGCCGATGGCTTGGTCGTTGAGATAGGCAGTGGCTTGGGTTGGCCACAGCCTGTCAAAGTCCTTGGCTGCAATGGCTGACCCCAAAACCACGCCGTGGTTCCAAGCGTTCTCGGCCACCAAACTGAAAAAGCCTTGTTTCAGCAGGGCGTAGTCGGCAAAGCGGTCATCCGCAATTTCAAGAGATGGGTAAGCGCAGTCTAGGTAGGGCAAGATGCTGTGCCTGTCCCAATCGTCATCCCGTTCGGGCAGGTCTTGGCCAAACTGCAAGGCCAACTCAAACTCTACGATCAGGTGCTGGAACTGCGCGACCTGCACCTGTTGGCCGTTGCTAAACACGGTGTCAGCCAGCACGCAACCCGAGATGGCATCGTCAAAACCGACAAAGGCCCGCATGGCAGGGGTGGTGATGGCGATTTTGTAGCCGCCCACCTGGGTCTGCCGCTGCGCGGCTTGCAGTTGAACAAATGCGTCTTGGCTGGCATAGGCATCCACTAGCGTTGGGATGGCAAGCGGGCCGACCAAGGGATGAAAAGCTTCACGGCCATTTTGCTGGCGAAGCAATTCGGCAGCCGTTGCTTGAGCGCCAACCCAGCACTCAGAAGATGTGGTTTCCATGTCGCCAGTGTGGCACAGACCGGGCTTTACAGCCCCAAGGGCTTGAGTAACATGCGCCCCATGCAATTCATCGAAACCGCGTTGCTGCGTATAGGCTACAAAGAATGGAACCCCGAGGGACAGCACACCATTGTTCTCGCTCACGGTTGGCCCGACAGTCCGCGCTGCTGGCATGAGGTGGTGCCGCACTTGGTGCAAGCCGGTTACCGCGTCATTGCGCCTGCATTGCGCGGTTTTTTACCCACCACGTTTTTGCGAGAAGACACGCCACGCACAGGGCAGCTTTCTAGCCTTGGCCGTGACATGGTGGAATTTGTGCAGGCCTTGGGGCTTGAAAAACCTGTCTTGGTAGGACACGACTGGGGGGCGAGGGCAGTGGCCAATGCCTGCGGTTTACATCCTGGCATTGCCAGCCACATGGTGTTGATATCGGTGGGCTACGGCACCAACGACCCCACCCAAGACTTGAGCATGGAACAAACCCAGCTTTACTGGTACCACTGGTTCATGGCCACCGCTCGCGGTGAGCGTTATGTACGCGCCAACGCAAAGGAGTTTTCGCAACGCATGTGGGACACCTGGGCACCCAAGGGTTGGTATTTGCCCAATGAATTCGAGCAAACCGCCATGGCGTTCAACAACCCCGATTGGGCCGAGGTGACCTTGCACTCTTACCAACACCGTTGGGGTCATGCGCCCAGCGACCCTTATTACGACGCCGATGAAGCCAAGCTTCACCCCGCGCCGGTGTTGAACGTGCCAACCTTGATGTTGCATGGCGAAGTCGATGGGGTGAGTTTGCCTGCCACTTCGGCCAACCGAGAGAAGTTTTTCAGCGGCCCTTACCAACGCCAGTTGTTGCCCGGTGTGGGGCATTTCCCTCAGCGTGAAGCACCCGCCAAAGTGGCACAGGCTATCTTGGGGTTTTTAAACGCCAATATTCAATTGTTGTTTGTTGGAGGGGTATAGCCTTTGCATAGCGCAAGCAACTCAGCCAATGAGTTGACTTGCATCTTTGACAGAATTTGACCACGGTATTTCTTGATGGTGTCCGCCATTAAGCCTTTTGCGGACGCAATGTATTTGTTGCCGTGTCCCAATAGCATCAATGACAGGATACTTTGCTCTCTTGAGTTCAAACCTTTATGTAGCGAGTCCACCAGAAGCAAGCGCTTTTGGTCGTCATGGCGTTCAGCGTCTTGTTTTAAACCTTTGTCGATAGCTTGAATTAACTGTGAGTGGGGAAAAGGTTTCCATAAAAATTCAATAGCACCATACTTCATTGCATCAATGATTTCTTGACTCTGACTTTCACCGCTCATATATATGATGGGCAAAGACCAATCTTTTTCAAGCAATGCTTTGTGCAAATCCAAGCCAGACATTTGTGGCATCCGCATATCCACAACCAAGACAGCGGGTGAGTGGCGTCTGGCCTTTTGCAAAAAAGATACCGCACTGTCAAAGTTGCTAACTTCATATTCAAGATGCTTCAACATAAACTCCAAGTTCATGCGAAGGTCGTCATCATCTTCAACTAAAAAAACAAGTCCTTTGGATGTCATGTTTCTCTCTAAGGGGTAACTGGTTGAATATCTGAAAATTTCTTGATTCGACCTTTAATATTATTTTGTTATTTTAATGTCGTTTTTGATGATATTAATTAGAAATATCCCTATTCGGGGATATTCAAAGAAAACGATTTAAGTGATATTCAAGTCTACTTTTTTATAGTTGTTAGGCATTGCTATGACACTTATTCCATCAGAACCGGTTAAAGGGATGGAGGCTGGTCGTTTGCTTCAAGATGCTCGGATACAAAAAGGCCTCTCCATTGAAGCAATGTGCAAGCTCTTGGGAATGAGTCAACTTCAAATTCAAGCCATTGAAGAGGGTGATGTCAATTATTTCAAAAAAAGCACATCGACACTGATTTGGCATGCGCGTGTATATGCCAAGAAGATCGGTGTTCATATCCCAGAGCTCGTATGCAATGGCATAAGGCTTGATTCAACTTCCTCCTTTTACGTCGCACCAAAGATTCCTGCTTTTCTTTTGAAATCACCATCGCAATCAGAAACTGACGCTACAGCTTATGAAAGAAGATAGCCATTAAGCCAGTGATTGTTAAATGATGTTTTTTAAGTATTTGACTCAGTGGTATTCGACAGACCTTGCAATAGATCTGGGAACAGCAAATACATTGATATACGCAAAGGGCCTTGGTGTTGTACTCAATGAGCCATCTGTCGTCGCGATAAAGCATGTGGCGGGGATTAGCGTTAAAAAGAATGTGATCGCTGTCGGTCGAGAAGCCAAATCCATGCTTGGGAGAGTACCGTACAGCATTGAAGCAATCAGGCCCATGAAAGACGGGGTCATTGCAGATTTCACAATGACTGAGCAAATGCTCAAACACTTTATTCGCTCAATTCATGACAAAAGTTTTTTAAGACCCAGTCCTCGAATCATTATTTGCGTACCCTGCGGGTCTACGCAAGTTGAGCGCAGAGCAATTCGTGAGTCGGCAATGGCAGCGGGTGCATCCGCGGTGTATTTGATTGAGGAGCCTATGGCCGCCGCCATTGGTGCGGGTTTACCAGTGGCAGATGCGTGCGGCTCAATGGTGGTAGATATTGGTGGTGGCACCACTGAAGTTGGAATCATTTCATTGGGTGGCATGGTTTACAAAGGAAGTGTTCGTATTGGTGGTGATAAATTTGACGAGGCCATCGTGAACTACATTCGTCGCGGCTATGGCATGTTGATAGGCGACCAAACCGCAGAAATCTTGAAAAAACAAATCGGTGCTGCTTACCCCAGTGCAGAATACAAAGAGATGGAAGTCACTGGTCGAAACTTAGCGCAAGGTATTCCACAATCTTTTACGGTATCCACCACTGAGATATTGGAAGCACTCAATGAACCCCTCAATGGCCTTGTCACTGCCATCAAGATTGCGCTGGAGAACACACCACCAGAGCTTAGTTCTGATATTGCCGACCGCGGAATCGTTCTCACTGGTGGGGGAGCGCTATTGAAAGATTTAGATAAGATGATTTCCGAAGAAACAGGCATACCCGTGATACTGGCTGATGAACCGCTGACATGTGTTGTGAGAGGTTGTGGAATGGCACTCGAACGCTTGGAAAATTTATCGAGCATTTTTACAACGGAATAAACCGTACTGATAACTGCTAACTATGCATCTGGACACCCAGACCACCATTTTTATGATTTGCTTCGTGTATCTGATATTGCACGGCGCAATTTGGCTTGCTTTGCAAGAGTACAGAAGCTATCAAGTCAAGCTTTGGTGTGCAGCGGGCATCTTCAGCGGAATGGCAGTGGTCTTGTTGGCTATGCGGGGCCAAGTATCTGATTTTTTGTTTTTCTATGTAGCCCAATTATTGATGCTGATCGGCAACTGGGGACGCATGGTGGCTTTACGTATGTATCTGCTACCCGAGCCTCAGCATCGGGTCTATAGGGCATACAACCTGATCAATGTTGGCTATTTCATAGTGTTTGTTTACTTGATTTACTTTCAACAAGCTGAATGGGAAGCTTTGATCCTTTTCAATGCCTTTTATGCGGTGCTGTGTTTTGATTATTTCCGCATCGGTCTCAAACTTCATCGCTTGCGCGAATCGTTGGGTGCCAAATTGCTCATGGGGGGCGGCTTGATATTGAGCAGCACGTTGGCTATTCGTGCATTTGGCGTGACCTTAGCAGGCACGATTGATGACATCTATGAGCCCAGTTGGCATCAAGCTTTGATGGTGGTGGGGCAGTTTATGGCCATCACACTTTGCAATATTGCATTTCTTCGCATATTTCTTGAGATTGCTGAGCAAAAGAAAATGGCTGTAGCCAATGAATTGACGTTCACCAATGAGCGGGCAGATGTCATGCATCGCACCAGTGTCAATCTCAAAAAGCTATTAGAAGAGCGTGAAGAGATCATTCGACAACTGACCGTTTTTAACAAAACTGCAGGTATGGGAGCCTTGGTGGCCAGTCTGGCGCATGAGCTAACGCAACCTTTGGCTATGATTCAAATCAACACCGACATGATTGGATTGGTCTTGAATGACCATGATGCCAAGTTAAATCAAGACACGAACATTGACAAAGCATTGACAGGGTTGCGCAAAGCAAACCAACGAGCAGTCACCATCATTTCAACTTTGCGCAATATGTTTGGCAATGGCCGTAAGTCAATTTCAATTTTCGACTTCAACGCTCTCGTCCAGGATGTGTTGCTGCTTTGCCAACCTACTTTGCAGCGTCATTCCATTGATCTGCAAGTAAATTTGGATCCACAAACGTTGCGCATGACAGGCGATAAATCACAAATGCAACAAGTGATTTTGAATCTCATTACAAATGCAAGCGAGGCATTTCCCGCGTCATTTCAAGGTGTCAAACGTATTTCAGTGCAAACACAAATGGTGAATAGTCACATCGTTTTGAAAGTGGCAGACAACGGCATGGGTATTGATCCTGAGATAGAAACGATGGTCTTTGAATTGTTGCGTACCAACAAAGACACGGGTATGGGCATTGGGCTGTGGCTTTCCAAGGCTATCGTTGAGTCACATCAAGGAAATATCAACTTCACCACAGCGTTGACTCGAGGTACGACCTTTCGTGTGGAATTGCCCAATAATTCTGAGAAAATTTTTTTCTAGGCTTATGCGCTTGACTCAATGAGAAAGATTTTGAATCACACCTTGTGATTCCCTGGATCGGATTCATGTAAGAAGCTCATAGACTTGTCCATACAGGTCCCAAAGGGAATTGAAATGAATGCAATTCGTTATATGCCTGAGTAAAGCAAGGCGTTCATCAGTAATGAAGAGTTAGACCAACTGATGGCCATCTCCATTGATCAAGAGGATGAACGAATTTCACTGAAGAAGTCAAACACTCATCATATGTACATGGAATTCTTAAGGAATTCATTTGCAAACAAGCCAAAAAATAATTCTTTAGCGGTGACGCTTAATGAGCAGCACCTATTGGAACAAATTGCAATTCGCTGTGACATGGGAAACCCCATGAATGTCGGCGAGGCATGTCTGATAGGGCAATTTGGCTGTACCTCAACAGTTCATCATTACATTCAAAATTTAACAGCGGCGGGTCTTATTTTTCTTGCAGCGAACAAAAATGACCGACGTCAAAAATTCATCAATCTCAGTCCAGCAGGACTCGAGTATTTCGAGAAGATTGAGGATTGCTTAGACAAAGTTTTGGTGTTCAATTGAACCTGCCTCAAAAAAATTTACATTTAACTCATATGAAAAAATTCAAAAATCACCTTTGATTTGTTTTTTTGATGGGTATGTGTGATACCGCACAGATTCGCAAGATACTAATTCATATATTGAAAATTCTGTAGTTGAGTCGTAGGAACTTTCTCTGTTAAATGGTCTGATTTCACAGTTATCCAGTTCAGATCAAAATCTGCTGATCAGACACATATGGAAACGTTGAATTGGCACTGGCCGCCGCAGTGATCGTTGCCGTCTTATTGAATCTCAAACCGACTCTGCATAGTTGGCTGAAGTTGATCGAACACCGCGAATTAATCTGATCTCACTTGCGCGAATGCACAGAAATGAGGATCTATCTATGGTGACTACAAGCATTTCTCTAGGCCTTGCGACTTTGGCCAATATGTCCACAAAAATCGTGATCGCTTGGACGACAGGTGGTGCAGCAGTGGGTAAACCAGTCGCAATAAGTTATTTCATGGCAATGGCTGGTGGCGCTGTGGCATTTGCATTGGCTATGAGCTTTAGGTAATTTTTTGGCGGGCTTCTAGCTGTAGCCCTTTCGGATTCACAAAATAGTGTCAGGGGTCTTGTAACCACTGGCAAATCGGTCGCCATTGCAGCAAGTCTTTCTCTACTTTGCTAGGGGTGATGTCAAACATGCTCAAGCCGTGTGCGGCTAAATGCAAATAGTGCTGGGTGTCGCGCAAATAGCCCACGATGGGAAGTTCCAGTGTGTCCATGAACTGGCGCAGTTTGCTGGCGGCCAAAGTGCGCTCATCCACACGCATTCCGACCACACCCACTTTAGAGCGGCTCTGGCGGGTGATTTCACGCAGTTTGGTCAGGAACGTTTGCGCCGCGTACATATCAAAAATACTGGGCATGATGGGCACCATGATTTTGTCAGCACGTCCCAACACCTCTTTGAAGCGCCAGCCATCCAAGCCCCCTGGTGTGTCAATCACCACATGGGTGGTGCCTTTGGGCGGCTTGGCGGTCAGCACCAAGTCGGCTTGTAATTCCCAGGTGGTGATGCGGGTCATGGTATCGGGGCGCAGACTCAGCCACAAGCGCGAAGACTGCTGCACATCAGCATCGCCCAGCATGACCGCATGGCCCTGAGAAGCAAGGAAGCCTGCAACATTGGTCGATAAAGTGGATTTGCCAGCCCCGCCTTTGGGGTTGGCGATGACTATCACCGGCATATCAAGAAATCTCCCAGCCCCTGTCGCTGTTGCAGTAGGTCAAGGCTTGGTTATACAGAGCGGTGCCACCTGTGCGTCCTGCGGCAACCAAGAAATGGTTTTGCAGCGGCATCATATCGTTGGACCGGGCGCAATCAAAGCCATTGTTTTTGGCTCCATTGAAATACAACACCACCCGACCATTGGATTTGACGCTGCGTTGCTTAGCAGTGAGAAAACCCACTGCACAAGCACCCGAGCAAAGCTGGCCTTCGGTGACCACAGCTTCAGCGCCATAGCGAGCCAAAATTTGACCCAACTCGATGCCCAAAATCGGTTTGCCCCCGTTGGAGTTGAGGTAGACCTGTGGTGGCACACGTTGGCCTTGGCGGTTAATGCATTGCGACAGATTGTGCATATGCGCTTGCAGACTTTGCAGGCTGGACGGGTCGATGGTGCCAGACAGCTCCACGATGTCCATGCCGCCTCTGGCGCAGCTGTCGTGGCGGAGCAGGCTGTGACGTGTCTCAAAGGTTTGGCCTTGGGTAGAGCCCAGCACCGTCATTTTGTGTTGGGGAAAACCAAAGCTGTTGGAACCCAAAATCACCTGATGCGGGCTGGGTGCCAAGGGTGAGGCCACCGGCCCGTTGACGGCACAGGCCACCACACCAAGCAAAAACAAGGCGGGCCAAAGGGTTAATAGTCTTTTCATGCAGCAATCCTGATCGGAAATATCCGTGATGGGGGTGTTCTATTCTCGGAATTTGCAGGCAAAACTTGAGTCATGCTGAGTATTTGCATCATTTTGTTGCAAAGGTATGGTTGAACCCTTGATTCTTTGGGGTTATTAAATCCAAAGAGAGGGGTTTTTAGAATGCCCTAAAGCCTTTTCAGTCAACCTATCAGGAAACCCCATGAAAAAAATCATTGCAGCAGTGTGTTTATTGGCCAGTTTTTCTGTCATGGCGGAATGGGTCTTGGTTTCTGAAAATGAGCATGGCACAGGTTTGTTTGTCGACCCCAACATCAAGAAAAATGCCAATTTACGCATGTTTTGGCATATTCAAAACCTCAAGCAAGCTGACCGCCAAGGGGATATGTCTTACCGAGGTGTCTGGCAATACGACTGCCAAGAAAGCCGCCAGCGCAATATGCAGGTAGCCGCTTACCCCGGCCCCATGGCCACGGGTCAAAAGTCGGAAGAAGCTTACCAACCCAGTGACTGGGTCCCCATTGGCAGCGACGCTAGCAGCCAAGCCATGTACAAATACATTTGCAGTCTGTAAAGACTGAGGCTCACTGAAAGGCTTCTACTGCCAAAGGGTTGAAAATCAGTGCACCACCATCAAGGTGAAGGGGAAGACATAGGCTTGCAGGGTCACCAAGATGCCAACCAAGCAGGCCAAGGCGATGGAGTGGAAAAACACATAGCGCAGGATGTCACCTTCGTGGTTGAACCATCGCGTAGCGGTGGAGGCCACCACAATGGATTGCGCGTCAATCATCTTGCCCATCACGCCGCCTGAGCTGTTGGCCGCCCCCATAAGGTTGGGCGACAAGCCCAGCTGCTCGGCAGCCACTTTTTGCATACCACCAAACAGCACATTGGACGCCGTGTCTGAGCCAGTCAGCGCCACACCCAACCAGCCCATCAAAGTGCCAAAGAAGGGGTAGAAGACGCCGGTATTGGCAAAGGCCAAGCCCAAAGTGGTGTCGGTGCCGGAGTAACGGGTGAGGTAGCCCAACGCCAACATCAACACAATGGTCAGCAATGAATAACGAACCAGCCACAAGGTGGAGAAGAAAATCCGAACCATATTAAGCGGGTTGTATTTCATCACCAAGCCGCCCACGATGGCCGACAGCAAAATGCCGGTTCCTGTGGAAGACAGCAGATTCAATGTGTAGATGGCACTTTCGGTTTTAGGCACAGGCACCACCGGCGGCATTTTTTCAATCAGGTTGTGCAAACCATCCATGAGAAATTGCGGTGCGAACAAACTGTTGAGATAGGCTTTGACTGGGGGCAGTCCCCAAATAAAGATAAAGACGGTGAGGATGGCCCAAGGCGTCCAAGCGCGGATGATGGCGTCACGCGAATGAACCGTGACAGCACGCGGTGCTTGCGCTTCGCCGCCTGTGGTTTCATGGCCTTTCAATGAAACCGAGGTCCAAATGGTTTTGGGCTGCCAGTAGCGCAAGAAGGTGACCAAACTGGCCATGCTCACAACGGCGGCGATGATGTCGACCAATTCAGGACCAATGTAGTTGGAGACCAAGAATTGCATGATGGCAAAGCTGGCACCCGTGACCAAAATAGCAGGCCAAATATCCCACATGGCACGTCGCCCCGCGAAGGCCCAAATCAGCCAAAACGGCACCAGCAAAGAGAAGAAAGGCAATTGGCGACCGACCATCATGGAGACTTCCATGGCGTCGTAGCCATGCACCTTGGCCAAGGTGATGATGGGCGTACCCAAAGCGCCAAACGCCACAGGGGCGGTATTGGCAATCAGCGACAAGCCTGAGGCGGCCAAGGGGGAGAAGCCCAAGCCAATCAAAATAGCTGCAGTCACCGCCACGGGGGTACCAAAACCGGCTGCACCTTCAAAGAAAGCGCCAAACGCAAAGGCAATCAAGAGCAACTGCAAGCGGCGGTCTTCGGTGATGCCGGCAATCGAGTCTTGCAACACCTTGAAGCTGCCGTTTTGTTCGGTCAGTTGGTGCAAAAAGATGATGTTGAGCACAATCCAGCCAATGGGCAGCAAGCCATTCAGGCCGCCGTAGAGGGCTGCACTGGCCGCCATTTCGCTGGGCATGCCGTAAACAGCGATCGCAATCACCAAAGCAGCAAGCAATCCTGCACCTGCGGCGATGTGCGCCTTCATGTGCAAAAAGCCCAAACCCACCAACATCACCACCACCGGCACGGCTGCCAACAAAGTAGACAAAAGCATATTGCCTAAGGGGTCGTATATTTGTTGCCAAACCATGGTGTAGTCTCCGAAGCAGGTAAACCAAAAATTATAGGAAGATACGCCCAAGGGTTTTCCCTCTCATTAAGCTTTGGAGACAAGCATGATTGAACGCACACTTTTCAGCCCTGAACATCAGGCTTTTCGCGACAGCTTTCGCCGTTTCATGGCCGCTGAAATCGCACCCCACCATGCAGCTTGGGAAGAGCAAGGCTATGTCGACAAGCAGGTATGGGCCAAAGCAGGAGCCTTGGGTTTCTTGTGTATGACCCAGCCCGAGGCCTATGGGGGCTTTGATGCCGACAAGCTGTATTCCATTATCCAAATGGAAGAACTCAGCGCCGCGGGGTTCAGCGGCATAGGCTACGGCTTGCACACCGAAATTGTGGCGCCCTATCTGAAGCATTACGGCACCGAGGCGCAAAAGCAGCGTTACTTACCCGCCATGGCACGTGGTGACATGGTCGGCGCCATTGCCATGACCGAACCGGCAGCGGGCAGCGATTTGCAAGGCATCAAATCCACGGCCATGGTGCAGGCGGATGGCTCCGTTGTGCTCAACGGCAGCAAAACCTACATCACCAACGGCTGGCATTCGGATCTGGTCATCGTGGTTGCCAAAACTAACCCCGCCGCAGGGGCCAAGGGAACCAGTCTGTTTTTGCTGGAGGCAGGCACACCCGGTTTCACCAAAGGCAAGCCTTTGAAAAAACTGGGTCTTAAAGCCCAAGATACCTGCGAGCTGTTTTTCGACAATGTGCGTTTGCCCGCCGAGGCTTTGCTGGGTGGCGTGGACATGCTGAACAAAGGCTTTATCTGTTTGATGGAGCAACTGCCTTGGGAGCGTTTGCAAATCGCCATTGGCGCGGTGGCTGCATCCCAAGCTGCGATTGGCTGGACCGTGGACTTTGTGAAGCAACGCCAAGTGTTTGGCCAAGCGGTGGCGGCGTTTCAGCACACCCGCTTTACCTTGGCCGAGTTACAAACCGAGGTGCAAATCGCGCAGGTGTTTGTGGACAAATGCACCGAACTGCTGCTGCTTGATAAGCTGGACACGGCCACCGCCAGCATGGCCAAGTACTGGTGTACCGACTTGCAATGCAAGGTGATGGACGATTGTGTGCAGCTACACGGCGGGAGCGGCTTTATGTGGGAGTACCCCATTACCCGCGCTTATGCCGATGCAAGGGTGCAGCGCATTTATGGTGGTACCAACGAGATCATGAAAGAGGTGATTACGCGAGGCATGGGGTTGGGCGCTAAGTAGCGGCGTCATTGCGAGGGGCCGTCATTGCGAGGCCGAAGGCCGAAGCAACCTGCCGTCATTGCGAGGGGCATCGCCCCGAAGCAATCCCCGTCAAGTCACGTGCCGCAGGCTCGGCCTCGCCTCCATGTTTGCACAACGTCGGCTGCGGCCGACCTGCGCCCCGTGCCTAGTCCAGTGGGCGATTCATACTGGGTCAATCAAGATTAATCTCATCGTCATTGCGAGGCCGTAGGCCGAAGCAAACTGCGAGATTGATTGCTTCGCTTCGCTCGCAATGACGGGCTTAGCTGATCACGAGTTGGTGAAAACCAAACTCGCCCGTTTTGCGGTCGGCGTAAAACGCCTTTAAGGTTTCGCGTACGGTGCGAAACGCCAAGTCGTCCCAAGGAATGTCGGCTTCTTCAAACAGCTTGGCTTCCATGGTTTCGTGGCCTGGGTCAAACAGAGGGCTTTGCAATTCGGCTAGAAAGAAAAAATGCACCTGCCCGACCTTTGGGACATCGATCACGGTGAACAGCGATTGCATCTCAATTTCAGCGCCAGCCTCTTCGTCGGTTTCACGTTCTGCACCTTGGGCCAAAGATTCGTGCAACTCCATGAAGCCTGCGGGCAGGGTCCAAAACCCTTTGCGCGGTTCGATATTGCGTTTACACAAAAGCACCTGCGTTCCCCACACGGGGATGGTGCCCACCACATTCAGCGGGTTGTCGTAATGCACCGTTTGGCAAGCGGGGCAAACGGCCCGCTGACGGGTGTCGCCATCATCAGGCAAGCGCATCAGCACCGCGGTACCGCAGTTTCGGCAATGTTTGACAGGGTTTTTCAGCAAGGGGTTCTTTGGAAGGGAAAATTTGACACCGAGTGTAGCGATTAGCCGCTTGGCACCAAAGCTCAGCAAAACCCTTATCCTATGACCCATGAAGCTGTATTCCTATTTCCGTTCCTCTGCCTCGTTTCGGGTTCGCATCTCTTTGGCCTTGAAAGGCCTGGCCTACGACTATGTACCAGTGCATTTGGCCAAAGGCCATCAGTTGCAAGACGACTTCACCGCCGTCAGCGCTGATGCTTTGGTGCCTGTGCTGGAGGTTGATGGCTTGCGACTGACGCAGTCCATGGCCATCATGGAATTCCTAGACGAACAGTTCCCACAAAGTCCGTTGATGCCCAAAGAGGCGGCTGGCAAGGCCCGTGTTCGCGCCTTGTCCCAATCCATCGCTTGCGAAATTCACCCTTTGAACAACCTAAGGGTCTTGAAATACCTCACCGGCACGTTGAAATTGGACGAGGACAGCAAAAACACCTGGTACCACCACTGGGTGCGTTCAGGCCTAGAGGCTTTCGAGAAACAACTGCATCAGCCAGCCACGGGGCAGTTTTGCCATGGCGACCACGTCAGCATGGCCGATTGCGTATTGGTGCCGCAAATCTTCAATGCCAACCGATTCAAAGTGGACTTGAGTGGCCTAGACCGCACTTTGCAAATCTTTGAAGCTTGCATGGCTTTGCCAGCCTTCCAAGCCGCCCAACCTTCTGCCTGCCCCGATTTTGAAGCCTGACGCCTTGCCCGTGTTGCCCCAGTGGTCAGGGGCCAAGGTGTTTTGCACCACCCGAGATGGCGGCACGTCTCAAGCCCCCTACAACAGCTTTAATTTGGGCGACCATGTGGGCGATGACTCCGAAGCGGTTTTCAACAACCGCCAGTTGCTGGCGTTTCAGTTGCAACAACGCGCCGTGTTCATGCGTCAAGTGCATGGCAATGTGGTGGCTCAGCTGCACCACGACACGCCCGATGGCCAACAAGCCGACGCTTGTTTCACCCGAAAAATAGGTGTGGCTTGCACCATCATGGTGGCCGACTGTTTGCCAATCCTGTTTTATAGCCCTTCGAAGAAAGTGGTGGCCGCAGCCCATGCGGGTTGGCGTGGCTTGGCGGGCGTGTCTGGGCAGGGTGGGGTGTTGGAGGCAACTCGCCGCGCTATGCGCAGCTGCGCTGCTTTAGACGACGTGAAGGTTTGGCTAGGCCCCTGCATAGGCCCCAAGGCTTTTGAAGTAGGCGAGGAGGTACGCCATGCATTTGTGGCCCAAGACCCTTTGTCCGTTTCAGCGTTTGAGCCCTTGGCTGCCGCGGGTAAGTACCTGTGTGATTTGGCGCAATTGGACCGACTTCAATTGGCCCAGTGGCCGGTGACAGCTATCGAAGGCAACGACAGCACACCATCTTGGTGCACCTTTTCCAACCCGTCAGTATTTTTCTCCTACCGACGCGATGGGGTCACAGGGCGCTTCGCTGCAGGCATCGGTTTATTGGACTGATTGGAAGTTTCTTGTAAGAGGTTTGGCATAAGATGACTTCAAAGCTAACTCCTACATGCCATGCCCTCTTTGCCGCAACTGAACTTTCATACCGATCAAGTCTCCCAGCTGCAATCGTCCTATGCCCAAGAGGTCATGCGCTTATGGCAACAGGGCTTGCATGACAACCCCAAGCTGAAAGACCGCCGCTTTTCCGCCGAAGCTTGGCAGCACAACCCCGTGGCAGCGTTTTCTGCGGCGATGTATTTGCTCAATGCCCGCACCTTGATGGGCATGACCGAGGCCTTGGACACCGACGAGAAAACCAAAGCGCGTATCCGTTTTGCGGTGGATCAGTGGGCCGCAGCGTCTGCGCCTAGCAATTTCTTGGCGTTCAACGCCGAAGCGCAACAAAAAGCCATAGACACCAAAGGCGAGAGCATTGCCCAAGGTGTGCAAAACATGTTGCACGATATGCGGCAAGGCCATGTGTCCATGACCGATGAAAGCCTGTTCGAGGTGGGCAAAAACGTCGCCACCAGCGAAGGCGCGGTTGTGTTTGAAAACGAGTTGTTCCAGTTGCTGGAATACAAACCCCTCACGGCCAAGGTGTACCAACGCCCGTTTTTGCTGATCCCACCTTGCATCAACAAGTTTTACATCCTTGACCTGCAGCCCACCAACTCGCTGATTCGCTATGCGGTGGCGCAAGGTCACCGCACCTTTGTGGTGAGTTGGCGCAACCCCGACACCGCCATGGCCCACACCACCTGGGACGACTATGTGGAAAAAGGCGCCCTTGAGGCCATCGAGGTAACGCGCCGCATCGGCAATATGCCGCAAATCAACGCTTTGGGTTTTTGCGTGGGCGGCACCATCCTCAGCAATGCACTTGCGGTGTTGGCTGCTCGCGGTCAAGACCCAGTCGCCAGTGCCACCTTGCTCACCACCTTGGTGGATTTTGCGCACACGGGCGTGCTGGATGTGTTCATCGATGAAGCTTTTGTGAAATTTCGCGAAGCCCAGTTTTCTGAAGGTGGCTTGATGGCCGGCCGCGATATGGCGCAAACCTTCAGTTTTTTGCGACCCAACGATTTGGTCTGGAACTATGTGGTGGGCAATTACCTCAAAGGCGAAACCCCACCGCCTTTCGATTTGCTCTACTGGAACAGCGACGCCACCAATTTGCCCGGCCCCATGTATGCCTGGTATTTGCGCAATACCTACCTTGAAAACAACCTCATCAAAGTTGGCAAAGCAACGGTGTGTGGCGAGGCTATCGATATGCGCCGCGTGGACACGCCTTTGTACATCTATGGCTCACGCGAAGACCACATCGTGCCGATTGACGCGGCTTACGCTTCCACCCAAGTGTTTCTGGGCCCCAAGCGTTTTGTGCTGGGCGCTTCCGGTCATATCGCGGGAGTGATCAACCCCCCCGAAGCCCAAAAACGCAGCTACTGGACTGGCAAAGACGGCCAATTTCCCAAGCAGTTTTCAGACTGGAGCGCCAAGTCGCAAGAGCATGCTGGCAGCTGGTGGCCAGACTGGTCGGCTTGGCTGAAAAAACATGGCGGACAACAAGTGGCCGCCCCCAAAAAGTATGGCCGTGGCGAGTACAAGGCCATCGAACCTGCACCTGGGCGATACGTCAAAGCACGTGCATAAACCCAACCTACTTTATAAAAAACAACCACTGGAGACATTCACATGAGTCAAAAAATCGCATACGTCACAGGCGGCATGGGCGGCATCGGAACCGCCATCTGCCACCGTCTGCACAAAATGGGCTACAAAGTCATTGCCGGTTGCGGCCCAAGCCGTGACTTTGACAAATGGCTGGGCGAGCAAAAGGCCATGGGCTATACCTTTTATGCGTCAGTCGGCAATGTTGCCGATTGGACTTCCACCACCGACGCATTTTCCAAAGCGGTGGCTGAGCATGGCCCCATCGATGTTTTGGTGAACAACGCCGGCATCACCCGCGACCGCATGTTCTTGAAGATGACGCCTGAGGACTGGAAGGCCGTTATCGACACCAACTTGAACGCCATGTTCAACGTGACCAAACAAGTGGTGCCGGGCATGGTGGAAAAGGGCTGGGGCCGCATCATCCAAATTTCGTCGGTGAACGGTGAAAAAGGCCAGTCAGGCCAAACCAATTACTCGGCCGCCAAAGCCGGTATGCACGGCTTCACCATGGCCTTGGCGCAAGAAATGGCCAACAAGGGCGTGACTGTCAACACCGTCAGCCCTGGTTACATTGGCACCGACATGGTCAAAGCGATCAAGCCTGAAGTGCTGGAAAAAATTGTCGCCACCATTCCTGTGAAACGTTTGGGCACACCCGAAGAAATTGGCTCCATCGTGGGCTGGTTGGCGGGTGACGAGTCAGGCTTCACCACCGGCGCAGACTTCTCCTGCAACGGCGGCCTGCACATGGGCTAAGTGTGAAAACCTTTCGCATCGCTTGTATCCCAGGCGACGGGATCGGCAAGGAAGTCATTCCTGCCGGTCAGCAAGTCCTCCAAGCCTTGGGGCAGCATCAACCCATGCTGCGCTTTGCCTTCACCCAATTTGACTGGGGTGGCGACTGGTACCGTGCCCATGGCGAGATGATGCCAGCTGACGGCTTAAAGGCTTTACGTGAACACGACGCGATTTTGTTTGGCTCGGCGGGTGACCCCGAGATTGCCGAAGACATCACCTTGTGGGGCTTGCGCCTGAAAATTTGCCAAGGCTTTGACCAGTACGCCAATGTGCGACCCATCCGCATCTTGCCCGGCATTGATGCGCCTTTGAAACGCTGCACCCCCGCGCAACTCAACTGGGTCATCGTGCGGGAAAACTCCGAAGGCGAGTACGCCGGTATTGGCGGACGTGTCCACCAAGGCCATCCCACCGAGGTGGCCACCGATGTGTCCATCCTCACCCGCACTGGGGTGGAGCGCATCATGCGCTACGCCTTTGGCTTGGCGCAGTCGCGGCCGCGCAAGTTGTTGACGGTGGTCACCAAATCCAACGCCCAGCGCCATGCCATGGTGATGTGGGATGAAATTGCCGAACAAATCAGCCACGAGTTCCCCGAGGTGCATTGGGACAAAGAACTGGTGGACGCGGCCACCGCCCGCATGGTCAACCTTCCCGAGTCTTTAGACACCTTGGTCGCCACCAATTTGCATGCCGATATCTTGAGCGATTTGGCCGCGGCTTTGGGCGGCAGCTTGGGCATTGCGCCCACCGGTAATATTGACCCCGAACGGCGCTACCCGTCCATGTTCGAGCCCATCCACGGCTCGGCGTTTGACATCATGGGCAAGGGCTTGGCCAACCCGATTGGCACGTTTTGGAGTTGCGTGATGATGCTGGAGCATTTGGGTGAACCGCTGGCAGCGGGGCGCATCATGCAAGCGATTGAACAGGTCACCGGCAACCCCGCGTTGCACACCCGTGACTTAGGTGGTCAAGCCACCACGGCGCAGGTGACAGAGGCAGTATGTAAGACTTTGCAAGCGCAAGGTCAGATGTAAATAAGGACAAGGTATGAAAACAGCTTGGTACGAAAGCAATGGCGAAGCCAAAGACGTGATGCAGGTGGGCGAGCGGCCCACGCCCCAAGCCGGTGCAGGCGAGGTCAGGGTGAAGTTGCATACCTCGGGCGTCAACCCCTCGGATGTGAAATCTCGCCGAGCCAGACCCTTGGGCGGCCCCTACATCATTCCCCACAGCGATGGCGCGGGTGTCATCGACCAAGTGGGTGCGGGTGTGCCGGCTTCTCGCATGGGCGAGCGGGTGTGGACTTGGAACGCCCAGTG
>CAMCWS010000015.1 GCA_945882755.1 Bordetella parapertussis
AGCCTTGCCCAACAGCGGACACAAGCCATGAGCATGCCGGTGTTGCAAGTACAAGGTATCTCTAAGCGCTTTGGCGGTTTACAGGCTTTGAGCGATGTGGGTATGACCATACAAGCCGGTCAGGTGTATGGCTTGATTGGCCCCAATGGTGCTGGCAAAACCACCTTCTTTAACGTTATTACGGGTTTGTACACGCCCGACAGCGGCAGTTTCATGCTGGCGGGTGCGCCCTACCAACCCACGGCGGTGCATGAAGTGGCGCAAGCCGGTATTGCCCGCACCTTTCAAAACATCCGCTTATTTGCCGAGATGTCTGCGCTAGAGAACGTCATGGTGGGTCGCCATGTGCGCACCGGCTCAGGTCTGCTGGGTGCGATCTTTCGTACTGCCAAGTTCAAGCAAGAGGAAATTGACATCGCGGTGCGTGCCCAAGAACTGCTGGACTACGTGGGCATAGGCCATTTGGCCGAGTTCAAAGCCCGCACCCTCAGTTATGGTGACCAGCGCCGCTTGGAGATTGCCCGCGCCTTGGCGACCGACCCCAAGCTGATCGCTTTGGACGAACCTGCGGCAGGCATGAACGCCACCGAGAAAGTGCAGCTGCGCGACTTGATCGACCGCATCCGCAAAGACGGCCGCACCATTTTGTTGATTGAACACGATGTGAAGTTGGTCATGGGTTTGTGCGACGCGGTCACGGTGCTGGACTACGGCAAGCAAATCGCGCAGGGCACACCGGCGCAGGTGCAGTCAGACCCCAAGGTGATTGAAGCTTATTTGGGCACGGGGGAGCATTGATATGAGTGATGCAACAGTACTGCTCAAAGTCAACAACCTCAAGGTGGCTTATGGCGGTATCCAAGCCGTCAAAGGCATCAGTCTGGAGGTGCGTGAAGGTGAATTGGTGTCCCTGATTGGCTCCAATGGCGCAGGCAAAACCACCACCATGAAGGCCATCACTGGCACCTTGGCGGCCACGTCGGGCAGCATTGACTACTTGGGCAAAGACATCCAAGGCCAAGGTGCGTGGGACTTGGTCAAGCAAGGTTTGGTGATGGTGCCCGAAGGGCGTGGCGTGTTCACCCGCATGAGCATCTTAGAAAACCTGCAAATGGGCGCGTACCTGCGCAACGACAAAGACGGCATTGCTGCTGATGTGGAGCGGGTGTTTACCTTGTTTCCGCGCTTGAAAGAGCGCAGCACGCAGTTGGCCGGCACTTTGTCGGGGGGTGAGCAGCAAATGCTGGCCATGGGACGTGCGCTGCTGAGCCGCCCCAAGGTCTTGTTGTTGGACGAGCCCTCCATGGGTTTGTCTCCCTTGATGGTGGACAAAATCTTTGAAGTCATCCAAGAAGTGGCTTCCATGGGCGTCACTTTGTTGCTGGTGGAGCAAAACGCCAGCCGCGCCCTCAAAATCGCCCAACGCGCTTACGTCATGGAGTCGGGCCAAATCAGCATGGAAGGGGAGGCTAAAACCCTTTTGCACGACCCCAAGGTGAGGGCTGCTTACCTCGGGGAATAATGGCGGGATGACACAAGGCCTGATACGTATCCGAGGCGCTCGCCAGCACAACCTCAAAAACCTCGACATCGATATCCACACGGGTGAGTTGACCGTGTTCACTGGCCCCAGTGGGTCGGGCAAGTCCAGCTTGGTGTTTGACACCTTGTATGCCGAGGGGCAGCGGCGCTATGTGGAAACCTTCAGCGCGTATGCGCGACAGTTTTTAGACCGCATGGACCGACCGGCGGTGGACAAGGTTGATGGTGTGCCAGCGGCCATTGCCATCGACCAAACCAACCCTGTTCGCAGTTCACGTTCGACCGTGGGCACCATGACCGAGCTGAATGACCACTTGAAGTTGTTGTTTGCACGGGCGGCGCAGTTGTTTGACAAGCAGACCGCCGAGGCCGTGAAGCACGACAACGCGCAAACTATTTTTGCGCAGCTGCAAGCCCTGAGTGTGGGCGACCCGCGCTGGGTCATCACCTTTCCTGTGCAGTTGCCGGCCAACACCACTGCAGATGAGTTGCAAGCATGGTTGAGCGCCAGTGGCTTTAGCCGTGTGCATACCCAGCGTGCTGGCAAGGCCAAGGACGACCCTCAGGTGTTGGACGTGGCGGCTGACAGATTTCGGGTGCAAAGCGCCGAATCTTCGCGGGTGATGGAAGCCATCGAGGTGGCTTTACAGCGTGGCAGCGGTCGCATGACGGCCTACCGCATGGCGGCAGACGCGGACGCCGAGTCCAAGGGCGAAGCCTTTGGTTTTTCAACTGGACTGCATTGTCCGGCTAGCGATGTGCGTTACAGCGACCCCACGCCGTCGATGTTTTCCTTCAATTCACCTGCAGGTGCATGCCCCAAGTGCAAAGGCTTTGGCCGCGTCATTGGCGTGGACTATGGCTTGGTGATTCCCAACGACAAACTCACGCTGCGCATGGGGGCGATTAAACCGATACAAACCCCTGCATGGCAAGAGTGCCAAGACGATTTGATGCGTCACGCCGAAACAGCTGGCATTCCGCGTGACACGCCGTGGAACAAGCTCACCCCTGAGCAGCACCATTGGGTGATCCAAGGCTCGCCCAATTGGACGGGCAAGTGGAACCAACAGTGGTATGGCATCAAGCGTTTCTTTGAATACCTTGAAACCAAGTCCTACAAGATGCACATCCGCGTCTTGCTCTCCAAGTACCGCAGTTACACACCTTGCGGCGACTGTGGCGGCGCACGTTTGCAAACCGACAGCCTGTTGTGGCGCATTGGCAGCATGGCCAGTGCCCAAGCGGCCATGCCTGACGCGAAGCGCTTTATGCCGCAAGGTGTGGCGTGGCAGCGTGGGCAGTTGGAAAGCTTGCCTGGTTTGTGTTTGCACGATTTGATGTTGTTGCCTATTGACCGCTTGCGGACATTTTTTGAGCACATGGCCCATGACGATTCGCTGACCGCCCATGCACAAGCCGAACAACAGGCCTTGCATTTGTTGTTCGAAGAAATTCGTACGCGTTTGAAATACCTGTGCGATGTGGGATTGGGCTATCTCAGTTTGGACAGACAAAGTCGCACCTTGAGTGGCGGCGAGGTGCAGCGCATCAACCTGACCACCGCCTTGGGCACGTCCTTGGTGAATACCTTGTTTGTGTTGGATGAACCCAGCATAGGTTTGCATCCCCGCGATATGCACCGCATCACCCAAGCCATGTTGCGCTTGCGTGATGCTGGCAACACCTTGGTGGTGGTCGAGCACGATCCCGCGGTGATGTTGGCAGCAGACCGCATTGTGGACATGGGCCCTGGCCCCGGTGAGCGCGGTGGCAATATCGTGTTTGACGGCACACCGCAGCAACTCAAAAGCGCCAACACCTTGACCGGTGACTATTTAGGTGCTCGCAAGCAAGTGGGCTTAGGACTGAAGCGATTGGTGACTGACAGCACACCACGGTTGATCTTGGAAGGTGCACGTGAGCACAATTTGCAAGACCTGAGCATCGAGTTTCCTTTGCAGCGTTTGGTCACCGTCACCGGCGTCAGCGGTTCGGGCAAATCCACCTTGATACAAGACATCTTGGCACCGGCTTTGTTGCGTCACTTTGGCAAGTCCACCGACGGCGCAGGTGCGCATGACCGCTTGCTGGGTGCCGACCACTTAAGCGATGTGGTGTTTGTCGACCAGTCACCCATTGGCAAAACGGCACGATCTAACCCTGTCAGTTACGTGGGCGCCTGGGATGCGATACGCGAGATTTTTGCCAACACCGCAATGTCTCGTCAGCGCAGCTATACCGCTTCCAAGTTCAGCTTTAACGGCGGCGATGGACGCTGCCCCACCTGTGGCGGTTCGGGCTTTGAGCATGTGGAGATGCAGTTTTTGAGTGATGTCTATTTGCGTTGCCCTGATTGCAACGGACAGCGCTACCGTCCCGAAATCCTCGAAGTCAAAATCGAACGCAAAAAATCGGGGTCAAATTCCAATTATTTTTTGAATGTGGCCGATGTGCTGGCACTGACGGTGAGTGAAGCCGCCCAGCTGTTTGCCAACGACCGTGATGTGATACGCGCTTTGCAACCCATTGTGGATGTGGGCTTGGAATATGTGCGCTTGGGTCAACCCGTGCCCACGCTCAGCGGTGGTGAAGCGCAGCGCTTGAAGTTGGCAGGATTCTTGGCGGAGGCGGCAAAGTCGGCATCCTCTAGCCGCCAAGCCACGGCCCGCAAAGGCACTTTGTTTTTATTTGATGAACCCACCACCGGCTTGCATTTTGAAGATATTGCCAAGCTGATGCGGGCATTGCGTCGCTTGTTGGAAGCAGGGCACTCCCTGATCGTCATTGAACACAATTTGGATGTGATTCGCTCTAGCGATTGGCTGATCGATCTGGGGCCTGAAGGCGGCGAAGGCGGTGGCTTGTTGGTGGCAGAAGGTTCGCCCGAAACTTTGCGTGAACATCCCACCTCGCACACCGGGCAAGCCTTGCGCGACTACGAGCAAAGCATGGGGCAAGTCCATGCGGTGAATGAAACGCTTGCCAAGTACGCTGCAGTGGCGCGACCCGAAATCAGCAACGCTATTCGCATCGTCCATGCCAAAGAGCACAACTTGAAGAGATTGAGCGTGGACATACCGCGCGGGCAGTTCAATGTAGTGACCGGCGTCAGCGGTTCCGGCAAGTCCACCTTGGCGTTTGATATTTTGTTCAACGAAGGGCAACGCCGCTATCTGGAAAGTTTGAACGCCTACGCTCGAAGCATTGTGCAACCTGCTGGTCGGCCCGAGGTGGATGCGGTTTACGGTATTCCACCCACCGTGGCGATCGAGCAGCGCTTGTCGCGTGGTGGACGCAAGTCCACCGTGGGTACCACCACTGAAATTTGGCACTTTCTGCGGCTGCTATACGTGAAGCTGGGCACACAGCATTGCATCCATGACGATGCAGCGGTGCAACCGCAAACGCCTGAGCGCTTAACTGCCTTGTTGATGCGCGAATACCGCGGCCAGCACATTGGTTTGCTCAGTCCCTTGGTAATGAACCGCAAAGGCGTTTACACCGAACTGGCGGATTGGGCGCGTCCGCGTGGCTACACCCATTTACGTGTGGATGGCAACTTTTTACCGACCACCGGTTTCCCGCGCCTTGATCGCTTTAAAGAACACACCATTGAATTGCCAGTGGCAAGTTTGACCATAGACCCTGCACAAGAAGATGTGTTGCGCCAAGCCTTGCTCACCGCCTTGGAGCATGGCAAAGGTGTGGTGCATGTGCTGAGTGACATAGGCGATTTGAAAGAGGCGATGCTGAACGGCGAGTCCACAGCGGACATCGGTCGCTTACAAGCCTACTCCACGCGACGTGCGTGTCCGGTCTGCGATACCTCTTATGCAGAGTTAGACCCACGCCTGTTCTCTTACAACAGCAAGCATGGTTGGTGTGGCGATTGTGTGGGAACCGGTTTGGCTCTGTCGCGTGAACAACGCAAAGCTATGGACGATTCAGTGGCTGATGCGCAAGACAAAGGCCGAGAAAAAAGTTTTGCTGAACCTGAGTTGGATGAGGTGAGCGACAAAGCCTGTGCAGCTTGTGTGGGTACCCGTTTGAACGCTACCGCCAGAGCGGTGTACTTTGGTGGTGCTGCGATTACCGAGTTGGCACAACGCAGCGTGGTCGACATGTCCACTTGGGTTAAAGGCTTGCGTTTGCAAGGACGCGATGCAGATATTGCGCGTGACCTCTTGCCGGAAATTGAAAGTCGCTTGGCGTTTCTAGAGCGTGTGGGCTTGGGTTATTTGACCTTGGACCGCGGCGCACCCACGCTCAGCGGTGGCGAGGCGCAACGCATCCGTTTGGCCGCGCAGTTGGGTAGTAATTTGCAAGGCGTTTGTTATGTGTTGGACGAACCCACCATTGGCTTGCATGCCCGTGACAACCATATCTTGCTTGACGCTTTAAAAAGCCTGAGCGACAAAGGCAACACATTGGTGGTGGTAGAGCACGACGAAGACACCATACGCCGCGCCGACCACATCATTGACATTGGCCCCAGCGCTGGCAAACGCGGTGGCCATTTGGTGGCCCAAGGCTCTGTGGCGGACGTCATGGGTGCATCTGACTCCCAAACCGGTCGCTACTTACGCCATGCCATGCAACACCCTTTGCAAGTACGGCGTAGCGTCACCCTTGATCAGCGCAGCAAGAGTAAAACAGAAAGTCTGCAAGTGATGGGTGCAGATTTGCACAACTTGGGAACCCTGTCGGCTGCATTTCCTTTGCATCGCTTGGTGGCAGTTACGGGCGTGAGCGGTTCGGGTAAATCCACCTTGGCGCGGGATGTGTTGCTCGTCAATGTGCAGACGGTGGTGAGTTTGCGCTCCACCCAAGCAGGTCGTAAAGCCCACGATGCGGGCAAGTTGCCTGTGTGGCAAGGCTGTGTGGGTTTGACGGGTTATGAAAGCATTGAGCGGGTGCTGGAAGTCGATCAAACCCCGATTGGTAAAACACCGCGCAGTTGCCCGGCCACCTACATTGGTTTTTGGGACACCATACGCAAGTTGTTTGCCGAAACTTTGGAAGCCAAAGCAAGAGGCTATGGACCAGGACGCTTCAGTTTCAACACCGGCGAAGGCCGATGCCCTGGGTGCGAAGGCCAAGGTCTGCGCACGATTGAGATGAGTTTTTTGCCCGATGTCAAAGTGCTGTGCGAGGTGTGCAGAGGTGCACGTTTCAACCCCGAAACTTTGTCGGTGCGATGGCGTGGCAAAAGCATTGGCGAGGTCTTGCAAATGGAGGTCGATGAAGCGGTGGACTTCTTCGCCGCCATGCCCCTCATCAGCCACCCACTGCAGTTGTTGAAAGACGTGGGTTTGGGTTACCTCACATTAGGCCAACCTTCACCCACCCTCAGTGGCGGTGAAGCACAACGCATCAAGTTGGTGACTGAACTCTCCAAGGTTAAAGACGAGGTGGCGCGTCGTGGCCAAAAAACGCCGCACACCTTGTATGTCCTGGATGAACCCACTGTGGGATTGCACATGGCCGATGTAGACAAACTCATTCGTGTGTTGCATCGTTTGGTCGATGGGGGTCACAGCGTCATCGTCATTGAGCATGATTTGGATGTCATCGCTGAAGCCGATTGGGTCATCGATTTGGGCCCCGAAGGCGGCAATGGCGGCGGTAGGGTCGTGGGTGCAACCACGCCTGAGGGCTTGGTGAAGCTGGGCACCCACACCGGTGTGGCTTTGGCGCCGGTGTTGGCGCGAACCTGACCCCCGTCATTGTGATTGCCACGTCGCTGCACTCCTCGCAATGACAGGTTCAGCCAGCAGATCCCAGCGCTAAGCCCGCATGCTCGCGCAGCGGGTGAAAGTGAATTTTGGGAAAGCGCTCTTGGGCCAAGCGCACGTCATAAGGCGAGGTACACAAATACGCCAGCGATTGGGCCGCATCGGTGGCCATACGCTGGGGGTAGGCGTTGATGAACTCTTTCAGCTCTGCCGGCGTGTCTGCGGTGATCCAACGCGCACCGGTGTAGCTGCTGTTTTCTAAGCGCACATCACAATCATATTCGCCACGTAACCGGTGCTGCACCACTTCAAACTGCAACTGCCCAATCGCGCCCAAGAGCATCGCGCCGCCCATCTCGGGTTTGAACACTTGGATGGCGCCTTCCTCACCGAGTTGCTCCAAGCCGGTTTGCAGTTGCTTGGTGCGCAGCGGGTTTTTCAAGATCACGGTCATGAACATCTCGGGGGCAAAAAACGGCAAACCGGTGAATTGCAATGCTGCGCCATCGGTGATGGTGTCACCCAATTGCACACCGCCGTGTGTGGTGAAGCCAATGATGTCACCCGCATAGGCCTCGTCCACCGCTTCGCGGCGCTGGCTTAAAAAAGTCACGACAGAGGTGGGCCGCAATTCTTTGGCGCTGCGTTGTACTTTGAGCTTCATGCCCGGTGCGTAGCGGCCCGAGGCCACGCGCACAAACGCAATGCGGTCGCGGTGGTTGGCATCCATATTGGCTTGCACCTTGAACACCACGCCTGAAAAACCAGCGTCTTCGGGCTGCACGGTTTTGTCTACCGCTTGTTTGTTGACCAGCAAATGGCTCATGCGGGGGCCGGGTGAGGGGGCCAAATCGACCAAGGCGTCGAGCACTTCCATGACACCGAAGTTGTTCACGCCAGAACCGAAAAACACGGGGGTTTGTTTGCCCGCCAAAAACGCTTCGCGGTCAAAAGTGGGCGAGGCACCGGTGGCCAACTCCATGCTGTCCATGGCGGTTTGCCATTCCAAACCAAAACGTTCGGCCAACTTGCCTTGCTCGGCCAGAGGGACGGTTTCAAAGTCTTGCGGCAAGCGCTCGCTGCCCGACTCGAACACCGTCATCGCTTGGGTGCGCAAATTGACGATGCCACCAAACGATTTGCCTTGGCCCACAGGCCATGTCATGGGCACGCAAGGCATGCCCAGTTCGCGCTCCACCTCGTCCAAGATGTCCAAGGGGTCGCGCACCTCGCGGTCCATTTTGTTGACAAAAGTGATGATGGGCGTGTCGCGTTGTCGGCAGACCTCGATCAAGCGGCGGGTTTGCGCTTCTACACCGTTGGCTGCGTCGATCACCATCAAGGCCGAGTCCACGGCAGTGAGCACACGGTAAGTGTCTTCAGAGAAATCTTTGTGGCCGGGGGTGTCCAGCAGGTTGATCACGTGATCGCGGTAGAGCATTTGCATCACCGAAGATGCCACCGAAATGCCGCGTTGTTTTTCAATCTCCATCCAGTCAGACGTGGCGTGGCGCGAGGCTTTGCGCGCTTTGACCGAACCGGCGATTTGGATCGCCCCCGAGAACAGCAGCAACTTTTCGGTGAGTGTGGTTTTGCCCGCGTCGGGGTGGGAGATGATGGCAAAAGTGCGCCGGCGGCGCACTTCGTCGAGAACAGTCGTCATACGTCTTCTAAGGGATAGTCTTGATCATAGCGGTGTTGTGTGCGGCTCAAGCCTTGGGCAGGTCTTTGTCAACGGTGTAATGCCGCACAGCACGGATGAGCGTTTGTCGGTCAAAAGGTTTGGCCAACACTTCGTTCACACCCGCAGCATTGCAGCGATCGATGGCGTCTTGCGCTACGTTGGCAGTTAAGGCAATCACCGGCACGCTGCGATAGGGTTCGGGGGAGGACTGACGAACGATTGCCACCACTTCGGAGCCGTCCAAGTCGGGCATCACCAAGTCGATCAGCACCAGATCAAAAACAGTTAAGCGCATTTTGTCTAAGCCTTGTTGCCCATTGGCAGCTTGTTCAATGATGGCATTGGGAAAACTGCGCATCAAGGTGGTGGATACAACCAAGCGGTTGACATCGTTGTCATCAACCACCAGCACATGAATGGGCGACATGTCTTGGCTGGTGGCTAAATTGAAAGCGGGCGCAGGGTTGGCGGGTTGCGCGCTGACCGTGATGGGAAGGTAAAGGGTAAACACAGAGCCTTTGCCGAGCTCGCTTTGTAGTTGCAGTCGACCTTGGTGGCTTTTCACCAAACTTTGGGTGATAGCCAAGCCCAAGCCGTTGCCACGCATGGGCTCACTCAAACGCAAAGAGGTTTCTGTGTCATGCACTTGGGTAAAGGGTTGGTAGATGCGTTCTTGTTGGTTGGGGGACATCCCAATGCCCGTGTCTTCAATGCGGCAAACCAGTTCCATGATGTCGTTGGAGATCGCCACACTCACATGCATATGCACATGTCCTTTGGGGGTGAATTTAATGGCATTGCCCAAGAGGTTGATGAGTATCTGAGACAAACGGTTTTGATCGAGAAAAACCCATGTCGGCACTTGTGGGCTGATATCGATTTGGTAATCGAGTTGCGCCTCATGCGCTTGGTTGCTCAAGGTCTGAAATGTTTGCCGCACCACCAAGGGCAGGTTGATAACTTGCGGGTGCAAGGTCAACTGCCCTAAACGGATTTGAGAAAAATCCAGCAAGTCATTGATGACCGTCAGCAAATGCGCTGCAGCGTGTTGGGCACTGTTGACAAAGTCTTTGGATTCTTCCGATAGCTTCTTGTTGTCATGCAGCAGGCCTAAATAGCCAATGACGGCATTCAGTGGCGTGCGCATATCGTGGCTGACCATGGCGAGGAATTTGTCTTTGTGTGAATCTGAGATGAGCAAGGCAGAGGAGAGTTTTTCTAAACGCAGGTTTTTTCGCCGCAGCACCGCTAAATTTTGTGAGTTGGCCGAGTCGTAGACAAACACCAAAATAATTTGCGTGATCTCCAACACCACGATGCACACCGCACTTTGCATCAGGTTGTACCAATCTTGCCCAGCCCGCATGGGCAAATAGCCTTGCAGTTGTGCATACATCAGCAAGGCCAGCAAGACAAAACTCAGCAGTATCCAAAAAATCGCCCAATTTCGACCCACGGTGAAGACCGGCAGCATGGGCACCACGCCCATGAAGACCAACATGCTTGAAGACACGCCATAGGTCATGGCCGCGTTGTAGTAAATCAAAAACATCAAGGTGGTTTGGTAAATCGCATGGACCCACACCAATGACAGGCCTTTGCGCCACATGAGGATATTGGCTGACAAAAGCACTGCACTCAGTGCGCAGGACCAACCCGCGTAAGGGTTTTGCAGCCATAGCATCAACGGCCCAATGGGAATTAAAAAGACCACTGCACCTAAAGAGTTGAGCAAAAAATAAAAATTTTGCGAACTTCTCAGGCTGGGTGGTAATTTGCGCAGAACCCACAAATAAAACCGGTAGTTGGGGTTGTTCATGTCGATTGAACCTTTTATTAAGTGGTTATTTTAAGGGGCTTGGACAAAACAATTAGAATATTTGCACCGAGGAGCGCTGCAGCAACTTCAAAACTGAAGATGTGAGGCTCGGAACCTTTTTCCAACTGCGCTCACCCACTGACAACGTGAGGTGAGCACCTCGGTCCCCCAAGTGCTTGTTTTCGTCGTCAGTGGCCCTGAACCTTTTAGGAGCCTCGCATGAATGCATCTTTAAAACCTGCCCAAACCACTGATTTCCACGTCGCCGACATGAGCTTGGCCGACTGGGGTCGCAAAGAAATCAAAATCGCCGAAACCGAAATGCCTGGCCTCATGGCGATTCGCCAAGAATTTGCCAAAGCCCAGCCCCTGAAAGGCGCTCGCATCACCGGTTCATTGCATATGACCATCCAAACCGCGGTGCTGGTCGAAACCCTGCAAGCCTTGGGCGCCCAAGTGCGCTGGGCCTCTTGCAACATCTTCTCTACCCAAGACCATGCAGCCGCAGCGCTCGTGGCCAATGGCACACCGGTGTTCGCTTACAAAGGCGAAACCTTGGATGACTACTGGGATTACACCCATCGTATTTTTGAATTTGGTGCCAAGGGCACCGATGGCGAAGGCCCCAACATGATTTTGGACGACGGTGGCGATGCCACGCTGCTCATGCACTTGGGCAAGCGCGCTGAAACCGACGCTTCTTTGTTGAATAACCCTGGCAGCGAAGAAGAGATTTGTCTCTTCAACGCCATCAAAGCCAAGTTGGCACAAGACCCCACTTGGTACAGCCGCAAAGGTGCGCACATCATCGGTGTGACCGAAGAAACCACCACTGGCGTGTTGCGCTTGAATGAAATGGCCGCCAAAGGCACTTTGATGTTCCGCGCCATCAACGTGAATGACTCGGTGACCAAGAGCAAGTTCGATAACTTGTACGGTTGCCGCGAATCTTTGGTGGACGCCATCAAGCGCGCCACCGACGTGATGATCGCCGGCAAAGTGGCTGTGGTCGCAGGTTACGGTGACGTGGGCAAAGGTTCTGCCCAAGCCCTGCGTGCTTTAAGTGCGCAGGTGTGGGTGACCGAGATCGACCCGATCAACGCTTTGCAAGCTGCGATGGAAGGCTACAAAATCGTGACCATGGAATATGCCGCCGACAAGTGCGACATCTTTGTGTCTGCCACCGGCAACAAAAACGTAATTCGTTACGAGCACATGGCCGCCATGAAAGACGAAGCCATCGTTTGCAACATCGGTCACTTCGACAACGAAATCGATGTCGCCTCGCTTGAGAAATGCAAGTGGGACGAGATCAAGCCCCAGGTTGATCACATCATCTTCCCTGACGGTAAAAAAATCACCTTGCTGGCCAAGGGCCGTTTGGTGAATTTGGGTTGTGCCACCGGCCACCCCAGCTTTGTGATGAGTGCGAGCTTTGCGAACCAAACGATTGCTCAGATCGAGTTGTTCACCAAGCAGGGCGAATACGAATCTGGCAAGGTCTACGTGCTGCCCAAGCACCTGGACGAAAAAGTGGCACGTTTGCACCTTGAAAAAGTTGGCGCCATGCTGACCGAACTCACCGAGGAGCAAGCCGCTTACATTGGCGTGAGCAAAGCCGGCCCCTACAAGGCCGACACTTACCGCTACTGATATGCCGCGCGCAGACCAGTTGCTGGTCGAGCGCGGTTTGGCCCACTCGCGTTCACAAGCGCAGCGATTGATCGCTGCGGGAGTGGATTGGCGAGTAGGCCAGCAAGCCTGGCATCGCATTGACAAGAACGGCGCTGTGTTGCCCCAAGATGCAGAGTTGCTCCTGCAAGACGATGCAGAGACCCGCTATGTCTCGCGTGGGGGATTGAAGCTCGAAGGCGCTTTGCGTGCCACAGGCTTGCATGTCAAAGGCTGGACCTGTCTCGACGTGGGTCAATCAACGGGTGGCTTCACCGATTGTTTATTGCAGCAAGGTGCCGCTCAGGTGACGGGTGTGGATGTTGGCCACAGCCAACTTCATCAACGTATGCGTGCAGATCCGCGCGTGGTTTGCATAGAGCATTGCAATGCAAGAGAACTCAGTTTGGCGCAATGCTGTCAACAGCAGGGCTTTGCTTTGATCGTGGCTGATCTGAGTTTCATCTCTTTGACTTTGGTGCTTCCAGCATTGACAAGCTTGCTGTCAGAACAAGGGCAGATGTTGTTGTTGGTGAAGCCGCAGTTCGAATTGCAAGCCACAGACATTGGCAAAGGCGGGCTGGTCCAAGACCCCACTAAGTATGGGCAAGTTGAAGAACGATTGCGCAGTGCAGCCCAAGATGTGGGCTTACAGGTGGCACATTGGCTGCCCAGTGTCATCACCGGCGGTGATGGCAACCACGAATTTTTTATTCATCTCAGGAGGCCCGCATGAGAGACGCCACCCCAAAGCCCATCAGTTTTGAATTTTTCCCACCCAAAACCACTGTAGGCGCTGACAAACTGCAGAAGGTTAGACATGAGTTGTACACATTGAGACCGGATTTCTTCAGTGTCACTTATGGTGCTGGTGGCTCCACGCAAGACGGCACTTTGCAACAAGTGCAAGCCATCTTGGCTGAAGGCCATGACGCTGCGCCCCATTTTTCTTGCATTGGTGCTACCCGTGACAGCGTACGTGCACAGCTGGCTCAATTCAAAGCGGCTGGCATTCGACGCATGGTGGCTTTGCGCGGCGACTTGCCCAGTGGCCACGGCACCTTTGGCGAGTTTCGTTATGCCAGTGAATTGGTGGCATTTATCCGTGAAGAAACGGGCGATCACTTTCATATCGAGGTGGGTTGCTACCCTGAGGTACATCCTCAAGCGAAGTCGCCCGAGGCAGATGTGCAGGCTTATGTGACCAAGGTCAAAGCGGGAGCAAGCTCAGCGATCACCCAGTATTTCTATAACAGCGATGCCTATTTTCGTTTTGTCGATGAAGCCTACCAACAGGGTGCCGACATCCCTGTGGTGGCCGGCATCATGCCGATCATCAGTTCCACACAATTGATGCGTTTTTCAGATGCATGTGGCGCAGAAATTCCACGTTGGATTCGCTTGCGCTTGCAGTCTTACGGCGACGACAGTGCCTCGATCAAAGCATTTGGGTTAGAGGTGGTGACAGATTTGTGCGATCAGTTGCTGACCGCAGGTGTTCCTGGTTTGCATTTCTACACCATGAACCAAAGCACAGCGGTCAAACAAATCTGCCACAACCTGCGCTTGGGTGTTTAAGGCTTAGCGTTCATCGAAGCTGAGCACCAACTTGGGCGTCAGCGCTTTGGCTTGGCAAGACAGCACAAAACCTTGGGCTATTTCTTCGCTGGTCAGGGTGAAATTTTTGTGCATGCTGACCTGCCCCTCCATGACTTTGGCGCGACAGGTGCAGCAAACGCCATTGCGACACGAATAGGGCAAATCCAAACCAGCTTGCAGACCTGCAGCCAATGGGTTGTCGTCTGCAGACATGGGCATGCTGTGTTGTTTGCCATTGCAAATGATGTGCAAGTCAATTTCGCGGGTATCGACTAGGTGCTGCTTTGTCTCAGGTTTGGCTTGTGGGCTGAAGTCGCCAAAATGCTCGCTGTGAATACGCTCAGCGGTTACGCCTGCACGCTGCAGACCTGCAACCGTGGCTTGCATCATGGCAGAGGGGCCACACACAAACACCTCACCCATATCGCTTGCGGGTAAGAGGCTGCTGGTAAGCGCCATCACTTTGTCTTCGTCAATACGACCTTGCAACAATGCAATGTCTTGCTCTTGTCGTGAAAGTACATGTATCAACGACAAGCGTTGAGGGTATTGGTCCTTCAAGTCCTGCAGGCTTTCATTGAACATCACATTCTGCATACGTTGGTTGCCGTACACCAAGGTGTATCGACTGTGCGCTTGCGACTCTAGGCCTGTGGCGATCAAAGACAAGATGGGTGTGATGCCAGACCCTGCCGCAAAGCACACGGTGTGATGCGCATCCGAATAGGTGGAGACAAACTTGCCCTCGGGTGGCATGACTTCCAAGCTGTCACCTGCTTGTAACTGGGTATTCGCCCAAATCGAAAACAACCCGCCTGACACAGAGCGCACACCGATGTCTATTTCGCCCTTGCTACGTAAACGCTCGGGTGTGCTGCACAGTGAGTAATTGCGTCTGCAGGTTTGCCCAGCGATGGTGGCGCGAACCACCACATACTGCCCCGCTTGAAAAGCAAAGGTTTCTCGCAGTGGTTGAGGCACTTGCAAAGTAATGGCTTTGCCATTCAAACCTTCGGTGCGCAGTTGTAATACTTGCAGTTTATGGAAAGAAGGAACGGTGCTCATCGTAAATTCAGTAGGGCTTGAAATAGTCGAAAGGTTCTTGGCAACTCAAACACTTGCACAACGATTTACAGGCAGTCGAGCCAAATGCAGAGGTGATAGTGGTGTTACAAGATCCGCAGTATGGGCAATCGATGGCCTCGTTTTGCAAGCGTGGTGCAAAGCGAATGGTGTGGGTTGAATCAGGGCTTAGGCACTGAGGGGGAGCAATACCGTAGGCTTTCAATTTGGCCTTGGCGATATCGCTCATCCAGTCGGTGGTCCAAGCGGGTGCGAGTTGCGTGGTGACACAACCTTGCACACCCAACCTCAGCAAGGTGCTGGCAATATCGTCGTGGATTTGTTCCATGGCAGGGCAACCGCTGTAAGTGGGTGTGATCACCACTTCAACCCCTTTTTCTGATATGACTATGTCGCGCAAGATACCCATCTCACGCAAACTCACCACCGGTATTTCGGGGTCGCAAAGTTGGTCGAGGGCGGCGTGCAGAGCCGAGAGATCCTTGGACATAACGAGCATCACCACACTGCGTGGGGATGGGCACGTGCCAAGCTTTGCATCTCACCCAGCACATAGCTCAGGTGCTCCGAATGAACGCCATGGTTACCCGTGGGCACAAAGCCTGTGATGGCAGGGCGTTGCAAACAAGCTAGCTCAAGCATGCTGTCGATCAAACCATTCCATTGCGTTTGCGCTTGTGTACTTGAGAGTTGTACACCCACACTGTGTGCTGCTGGCGCGTGGGCAAGCGCAGCCCAAAACTCTTGCGTGTACGGCATGAGATGGTTCAGGGCGACTTGAGCGCGTTGCTGTGATTCAACAGTGCCATCGCCCAAACGAACCACCCAGTCGTGGGCATGCTGCCAGTGGTAGCGGGTCTCCTTGATGGCTTTGGCGGCGATGGCAGCCAATTGCGCATCGTTGCATTGCGTCATGCTGGTCCACATGCCCAAGGCCCAAGCGCTGTACAACGCATTGCGCACCAAGGTGGTGGCAAAGTCATGTTCACTGCTCCCACTGGGGGCTAAAGGACCGTGCTGCGGTAACTCCAGCAGGGTGAAATTTCGGAATGCTGGCGCATCCCTGAAATAGGCCAAGCTGTCTTCGCTGTGGCCTTCGCCCATGAGGCTGGCTGCATGTTGGTAAAGCAGTCGAGCCTGACCGATCAAGTCCAAGCTGTGGTTGGCTAATGCAATGTCTTCCTCTAGCACCGGCGCATGGCCGCACCATTCGGCGTTACGTTGACCCAAGACCAAGCAGTTGTCCGCCAGATGCAGCAACAAAGGCAATTGAGCTGCTGTCATCACATATGACCGACGTCGTCGGGGATGTCGTAAAAACTGGGGTGGCGAAAAATTTTGTCGCTAGCTGGGTCAAACAAAGCGGCCTTGTCATGCGGTTCGCTGGCGTGGATATCTGCAGATGCCACCACCCACAGGCTCACACCTTCTTGTCGGCGTGTGTAAACATCCCGCGCCATCTGCATGGCGTGTTTGGCATCACTGGCGTGAAGACTGCCGCAATGGCGATGTTCTAAGCCTTGCTTGCTGCGCACAAATACTTCCCACAGAGGCCATTCATGTGAGGTTGTTGTACTCATGCTGCGGCCTTCAAGCTGCGTGCCTGTTGTTTCTTGGCGTGTGCCAATGCCGCTTCGCGCACCCAAGCGCCGTCGTCCCAAGCTTTGACGCGGGTGGCCAAGCGCTCTTGGTTGCACGGCCCGTTGCCATTCACCGTGGCCCAAAACTCGTCCCAATCGATGGCACCATAGTCGTAATGCTGGCGTTCTTCGTTCCATTTCAAATGGGGATCGGGCAGACTCACACCCAATATCTTGGCTTGCGGCACGGTGGCGTCCACAAAGCTTTGGCGCAGGTCATCGTTGCTGATGCGCTTGATACCCCAGCGTTGGCTTTGCGCCGAATTGGGGCTGTCGCTGTCGGGTGGACCGAACATGGCCAAGCACTTCCACCACCAACGGTTGACCGCGTCTTGCACCATGGCTTGTTGCTCGGGCGTGCCTTGCATCATCACCATCAGCGATTCAAAACCTTGGCGTTGGTGAAACGACTCTTCTTTGCAAATGCGCACCATGGCGCGGGCATACGGCCCATAAGAGCAGCGGCACAGCGGGATTTGGTTCATGATGGCCGCGCCATCGACCAGCCAACCGAGCACACCGACATCGGCCCAGGTGAGGGTGGGGTAGTTGAAGATCGAACTGTATTTGGCTTTGCCCGTGTGCAGTGCATCGAGCATTTGGTCGCGGCTGGTGCCCAAGGTTTCGGCGGCGCTGTAAAGGTAAAGCCCATGGCCACCCTCGTCTTGCACCTTGGCAATCAGAATGGCTTTGCGTTTCAAGCTGGGGGCGCGGCTGATCCAGTTGCCTTCGGGCAGCATGCCCACAATTTCACTGTGGGCGTGTTGGCTGATTTGGCGTACCAGCGTTTTGCGGTAGTGCTCGGGCATCCAGTCGCGGGGTTCGATCTTCCCTTCGCGGTTGATGGTGTCTTCAAAATGGGCTTGTTTGTCTGCGTCCGTCGAGGCGACATTAAGGTTGTTCAGGGGGGGATTCAGGTCCAAAGCCTGTGTGTACATGAGAAGCTCCATTGCCCTTGGTCAACAAGGCGTAGAAGCAGTATATCAATTAGCCAACCGGCCGGTTGGCTAACCGGTTGTCAGCGAAAATCCCGCTTGCTTGTCTTGCCCCATAAGTTGCACCAGTTGGGGTAAAGCCGCTTCCAATTCCTCTTTCAAAGTAAACGGCGGGTTGATCACCACCACACCGCTTTCCACCAATCCCAGCCGTTTGACGGGGTCGCCAGTAACAGCTTCTGGTCGTTGCGCCCCCGAACGTATGCGCAAAGTGGCATGCAACCAAGGTCGGTTAGATTGACGAGCCAAATTGGTCAAATGGCGCGGCAAGCTGTGCGCTTGTGGGCGCGGAATGATGGGGTACCAAACCACAAAAGTACCCGTGGCAAATCGCTGTAAACCCGTTGATACAGCCACCACCACGCGCTCGTAATCAAGTTTGATTTCATAGCTGGGGTCAATGAACACCAAGCCTCGGCGGGTGGGTGGCGGCAGGTACTTGGGCAGACCTAAAAACCCATCTTCATTCATCACCATGGTTTGGCGGCCGGCTTGCAAGGCCTCAACATTCGCCATTAAGTTGCGAATATCGGTGGGGTGCAGTTCAAACAATTTCAGCTTGTCTTGCTCGCGCAACAGATGATGGGCGATAAATGGCGAACCAGGGTAGTTCAACAAGCCGCCTTGCGGATTGAAATGGTCGAGGACAGCGCGGTAGGCCAGCAAAGCAGGGGCCATCGGGCCGGAAAGCTTGGATTTGTTGCGAATCAGCGCCAATAAGCCTTCTTGCGCTTCACCGCTTTGCTTGGCATCTGGGCTGTCAAGTTTGTAAAGACCAGGACCGCTGTGGGTATCAATGGCGGTGTAACCGACCTCTTTTTGTGCAAGATAGTGCATCGTGGAGATCAAAACCGTGTGTTTTAAGACATCGGCATGGTTTCCTGCATGAAAGGCGTGACGGTAACTGAACATGCAGTATCGTAACCCGCCCAAAGCAAAATAGCTAAAAAAGCCAGTAAATGGCATAGAATGGCAGGCTCCGCAGCGACCAAGGCCCCGCGGCGGGGTTTTCATCCCCACCTAAGAGGTTCCCAGAAGAGGAACACCGACCGTGGAAAAGGGCCCCACAACCCACTCTAGGAAAAAAATGTCCACATTCAGCGCAAAACCCGCTGACGTGACGCATGAGTGGTTTGTGATTGACGCCACCGATAAGGTGCTCGGACGGATTGCCAGCGAAGCAGCCCTCCGTTTACGCGGCAAGCACAAAGCCATTTATACGCCCCACGTCGATACCGGCGACTACATTGTCGTCATCAACGCATCCAAAATTCGTGTCACAGGCAACAAGTCCTTGGACAAGATGTACCACCGCCATTCTGGCTACCCAGGTGGCATCTCCAGCATGAACTTTCGCGATATGCAAGCCAAGCACCCCGGCCGTGCTTTGGAAAAAGCGGTCAAAGGCATGCTGCCCAAAGGTCCTTTGGGATTTGCCATGATCAAAAAGCTCAAGGTGTACGGCGGAGCCGAGCATCCCCATACCGCCCAACAGCCTAAAGTGCTGGAAATCCCAGGAGCGTCCAAATGATGGGTGAATGGAACAATGGCACGGGCCGTCGCAAATCCAGCGTGGCACGCGTGTTTCTGAAAAAAGGCACGGGCCAAATCAAGATCAATGGCAAAGACATCGCCGAGTACTTCGGTCGTCAAACCTCCATCATGATCGCCAAACAACCCCTGTTTTTGACTCAACATGCCGAATCTTTCGACATCCAGATCAATGTCCAGGGTGGTGGTGAATCCGGTCAAGCAGGTGCAGCCCGCCACGGTATCACCCGCGCCCTGATTGATTACGACGCAACGCTCAAGCCCGTGCTGTCCGCAGCTGGCTTTGTCACCCGCGATGCGCGTGAAGTTGAACGTAAAAAGGTCGGTTTACACGGTGCTCGTCGCCGTAAGCAGTTCAGCAAACGCTGATGCTTTTATGCCCACACTGCGTGGGCATGGCCAAACAGAGCCGCTGGCATTTCTGCTGGCGGCTTTTTTTTGGTCACCCGAATAACCCTGCCTCGATTATTGTTGAGTAAACTAGGTTACTATTAAGTTAACGAGATATTGGAGTGCGCAATGAGTGCCTTAGCTGAAGCAACACCCACCACCATGCCCGAACCCATCGTGTTCACGGACAGCGCTGCTGCGAAAGTGGCCGATTTGATCGCTGAAGAAGGCAATACCGATTTGAAATTGCGAGTCTTTGTACAAGGCGGCGGCTGTTCAGGCTTTCAATATGGTTTCACCTTTGATGAAATCACCAATGAAGACGACACCACCATGTCCAAAAATGGCGTGTCTCTGCTGATCGACGCCATGAGTTACCAGTATTTATTAGGTGCTGAAATCGATTACAAAGAAGATTTGCAAGGTGCCCAGTTCGTCATTAAAAACCCCAATGCCACCTCAACCTGTGGCTGTGGTTCTTCCTTCTCCGCTTAATTTTTAAGCGGGGTACAGCCCGCCCAAGACACGAAAACCTTTGGCACCGGTCACTTCAGGCAGGTTGCCAGGTAAACCCATTACAAACTGTCTTGCAAGCCATGCGAAAGCGGCTGCTTCAACTTGCAAAGGTGGCAAGCCATGCGACGCTGTGGTGCTGACTGCAATTTTGGGCAGATAGCTGGAAAGCAGTGACATCAGGTGCAGGTTGTAGGCTCCGCCACCACACACCCATAAACGACTGGTTTTGGGCGCAAAACGAGCCACCGCCTCTGTGGCACTGCGAGCACTCAGGTGCACCAAGCTGGCTTGCACATCCACAGGAGACAAGTCGGGGAAGCCTGAAAGGTGTTCAGTAAGCCACTGTGCATGAAACAGATCACGGCCTGTGCTTTTTGGGGGTGCGAGTGCAAAAAAAGGCTCGGCAAGCATACGTTCAATCAGCGCTGCAGACGGTTTTCCCTTGGCGCTCCAAGCGCCATCTGCATCGTAGGCTTGCCCCAAGTGTTGCTGGCACCACAGATCTAGCAGGACATTGCCAGGGCCGCAGTCAAAACCTGAAACACTGTTATCAGGGTGCAAGATGCTCAAGTTGGCCATACCGCCCATATTCAGTATGACGGTAGTTTCAATCGCGTTGCCCCATAGCGATTGGTGAAATGCAGGCACCAAGGGTGCGCCTTGACCGCCGGCAGCAACATCTCTGCTGCGGAAATCGGTCACCACAACGACACCACAAAGTTCGGCCAGCAAAGATGGGTTATTGAGTTGCAGGGTGTAGCCGATGCCATCGTGCAAGCCCGGTTGGTGACGCACGGTTTGCCCGTGGACCCCAACTGCTCGAACAGCAGCAGGACGCAGCCCTTGCTGATCAAGCAGTAAATGGATAGCGTTGGCGTAGACCTTGGCCAAAGCATTGGCGGCCAATGCAGACTCGTGCAGTTCGTTCACACCAGCATGGTTGAGATCCAGCAGTGTTTGCTTAAATGCCGCTGGAAAGGGCAAAGTTTGATGAGCCAAGACATTGCAACCTGAAGCAAAGTCCACCAAAACCGCATCGACCCCATCAAGGGAAGTTCCCGACATCACGCCTATATAGAGCGTGGACATAAGGTGTTCAGGGTGCAGGCAGCGCCAGTGAGGCAGAGGCCAATTGTTGTCCAACCTGCTTGGCGAGTTGATCAAATGCTGGTCGCGCTTGGGCAGATACGGGTACGGTCTCGCTTCTTCGCGCCATCACCAGAGGGTCTTGGTGTTTGCCATTGACACGAAACTCAAAATGCAGATGCGGGCCGGTTGCCCACCCTGTGGCCCCCACTTTGCCAATGGACTGACCCTGCGCAACAGATTGACCGCGTTTAACCAGCATCTGACTCAAATGGGCGTAAACCGTGGAATGGCCGTTGTGGTGCTTCACCACGACTGCTTTGCCATAGCCACCCATATTGCCAGCGCTTTCAACAACACCAGTACCAATTGAGCGCACGGGAGTGCCAGTGGGTGCAGCGTAATCCACCCCCAGGTGAGCACGCCAAGTTTGCAAAATGGGATGAAAGCGCATCTTGAAACCGCTGCTGATACGCGAGAAGGTCAAAGGGGAGGCCAAGTACGTGCGACGCAAACTTTGTCCGTCAAGGTTGTAATAACCGCCTGGGTGGCTATTGCTTTCTTGAAACCACATGGCTTGAAACGATTTGCCGCGGTTGACAAACTCTGCGCTCAAAACCTTACCTGATTTGAGGGTCTCGCCATCAGCTTCCAGAGTTTCATAAGCCACACTGAAGCGGTCACCCACACGCAGGGCACGGTGAAAATCAATATCACCAGAAAAAATCTCAGCCAACTGAACCGCGATGCTGTCGGGAATGTGCGCATCGTCCGTAGCGGCAAACAAAGAACTTTGAATGAATGCACTGGAAAGGCGAACCGAGGATGCAAGCTGGCCAGTTTCAAGCCGTGCAACAAAAACTTGGTTTTGACGTTCGATGACCAAGCGTTGAAAGCTGACACTGCTGTCGGTGGCCCAACGAGCAGTCAATCGCAGCAAACGGTTGTCATCGTCCATTTCAGCGCGGATCAAGCGCCCAGCACGGCCAAGCAAATGATTGCGCACCAGTGCATCCGAACGCATGAAGTCAGCAGCCTGTGCATCGCTGACATTCAATCGGGCCAACAAACTGCCAGCGCTGTCGCTTGTGCGGGAAGTATCAGCGCGGTAAAGGCGAATATCGCCCTTCATCAAACTTTGCATTTGATTGTCAAGCGACAGGGTGCTGACCGTCTCCACCAGCTGCTTGACGGGAAGAGAGGAAGAAAGCGGCGACAATCCAACCACAGCCAGTGCGCCACCTGCGCCCAAGAGCAGCAACAGACTGATGTGCCATATCCATGGTTTGGATGTGGGCACAGCGTCTAGCGAAGAAGGTGTGTCTAACTGTTGCAAACTGCAATATCCTGTGTTTAAAAAGAGCAGGCCAAGGAAGTTCCAAGCCCATTCAAATGAGCGCAGAGTATACAAGCACTTTTTATTGACAAAAATCTCAAATTTTTATATGAATCAAGGATCTACATCGGAAACCTCTATTTCGGAAGAGGTTTTGCATGCCATGCAAGTCAGCCAACGTGGTTGCGAGGAATTACTACCTGAGCAAGAGTGGCTGAAAAAACTCCAACGCTCGCACGCCACGGGCACGCCTTTGCGCATCAAACTGGGGCTTGACCCCACAGCGCCCGACATCCACATCGGTCACACCGTGGTGCTAAACAAAATGCGCCAACTGCAGGACTTGGGCCATCAGGTGATCTTTTTGATCGGTGACTTCACCTCCTTGATCGGCGACCCGTCGGGGCGCAACAGCACCCGTCCGCCATTGACGCCCGAGCAAATCAAGCTCAATGCAGACACCTATTACAAGCAAGCCAGCATGGTGCTGGACCCAGCCAAAACCGAGATTCGCTACAACAGCGAGTGGAGCGAGCCTTTGGGGGCCAGCGGCATGATCCAACTCGCGTCGCGCTACACCGTGGCGCGGATGATGGAGCGTGACGACTTTCACAAGCGCTTCCATGGCGGCCAATCCATCAGCGTGCATGAGTTTTTGTACCCGCTGATGCAAGGCTATGACAGCGTGGCCCTGAAAAGTGACTTGGAGTTGGGCGGCACCGACCAAAAATTCAACCTGCTCATGGGCCGCCATTTGCAGCAGGAGTACGGCCAAGAGCCGCAATGCATTTTGACCATGCCTCTGCTGGAAGGCTTGGACGGCGTGGACAAAATGTCCAAGAGTAAAAACAACTACATCGGCATCGCCGAAGACGCCAACACCATGTTCGCCAAGGTCTTGTCGATCAGCGACACCTTGATGTGGCGCTGGTTCACCTTGCTCAGCTTTCAAAGCTTGGAGGCCATCGCCGCATTGAAGGCCGAGGTCGAGGCTGGGCGCAACCCCCGCGACGCCAAGGTCATGTTGGCCAAAGAAATCACAACCCGCTTTCACAGCGCGGCTTTGGCTGACGCTGCCGAGCAAGATTTTGTAAACCGCAGCAAGGGTGGCGTGCCCGACGTCATCCCCGAGGTGAATGTGAGCGGGGCACCCTTGGGCATTGCAGCGCTGTTGAAGAGCGCAGGTTTGGCGCCGTCGAGCAGCGAGGCCAGCCGATTGATCGACGGCGGCGGTGTGCGCATCGACAGCAGCGTGGTCAGCGACAAAGGTTTGAAGCTGGCAGCGGGTACTTATGTGGTTCAAGTGGGCAAGCGCAAGTTTGCCCGTGTGAACCTGGCTTGAAACGCTTGAAGTCCCGACCACCCTGAGGAATTTTTATGAATTTTCTCATTCGACTCCAACCTAAAACGCTGCTGTGGGCGTCGGTGGTGGTGGCCATCATCACTATCTTGTTGAAAACCTTGGCTTGGTACATCACCGATTCAGTGGGTCTGTTGTCGGACGCCATGGAGTCGTTTGTCAATTTGGCCAGCGCCATTTTTGCTTTGCTGATGGTGACTGTGGCTGAACAACCTGCCGATGAAGAACATCCTTACGGCCACCACAAGGCCGAGTATTTTTCTTCGGGATTTGAGGGCATTCTCATCATGGGTGCAGCAGCAGCCATTATTTGGGCATCGGCGCACCGGATATTTGATCCTCAGCCAGTTGATGATTTAGGTTGGGGTTTGGCGCTTTCGGTGGCCAGTTCTGCCTTGAATGCTTTGCTGGCTTGGGTGATGTTTGGCGCAGCCAAGGTGCATCGTTCCATTGCTTTGGAAGCTGACGCTAAGCATTTGGTCACCGATGTGTGGACATCGGCAGGGGTTGTGTTGGGCTTGAGCTTGGTTTACATCACAGGGTGGCTGTGGCTAGATGCCTTGGTCGCCATGGCTGTGGCGTTGAATATTTTGAAAGAAGGCTTTCATCTGATTTGGCGCTCTTCTCAAGGTTTGATGGATGAAGCTGTAGAGCCAGAAGTGCTGGCGCAAATCAAGGAAGTCTTAGATGGCTTTGAGCATCAAAGAGGTGAAGTTCATATCATTCGTTTCGACCATGTCACCACGCGCAGCGCAGGGCAGCGCCGCTTTGTCGATATGCATATGCACATGCCCGCGAGTTGGTCCTTGGGGCGAGCGGCAGCGTTGCGCACCAGCGTGGAACAAGCCCTGATGAGTGCAGTACCTGGGCTGCGCGCCACCATTCAATTACTGCCTAATGATGTAGAAGCGCATTTCGATGATGTGCGCGACTTGAAGTGACTAGCTTGGGGTCCAATTGAACCCATCGATAATGGCCGCATGACCCAAGCTTTCAGTGCACTGCCTCTTTCCCCCGACACCCTCGCCAACCTCGACCAACTCGGCTATACCGAGATGACCGCCATTCAAGCGGCAAGTTTGCCGCTGGCGCTGGCGGGCAAAGACCTGATCGCCCAAGCCAGCACGGGCAGCGGAAAAACAGCCGCCTTTGGTTTGCCACTGGTTGAAAAACTCACAGCCAACTTTCACGCGGTGCAAGCGCTGGTGATGTGCCCCACCCGCGAATTGGCCGATCAGGTCACCACCGAAATTCGGCGCTTGGCCAGAGCGACCGCCAACATCAAGGTGGTGACGCTGTGCGGCGGCGTGGCCTTGCGCGGACAAGAGCAAAGCCTGCAACACGGTGCGCATGTGGTGGTGGGCACACCGGGTCGCATCTTGGACCACTTAACGCGTGGCAACCTGCGATTGGATTCTGTGAAAACCTTGGTGCTGGATGAAGCCGACCGCATGCTCGACATGGGGTTTTATGACGACATGAAGCAACTCATTGCGCAGTGCCCCACGCAGCGCCAAACCCTGTTGTTCTCCGCCACCTACCCCGAAGGCATTGCCAAGCTTTCGGCGCAGTTCATGCGCGAGCCGCAAACGGTGAAAGTGCAAACCGTTCACTCTACCGACAAAATCCGCCAAGTGTTTTACGAGGTGCGCGAAGACGAGCGCTTGCATGCGGTGTCTTTGTTGTTGAACCACTTCAGGCCTGAATCCACACTCGCGTTTTGCAACACCAAGCAGCAATGCCGCGAGTTGTTGGCGGTGCTGCAAGCTCAAGGTTTTGACGCGCTGGCGCTGTACGGCGAGTTGGAACAGCGTGAGCGCGATCAGGTCTTGGTGCGGTTTGCCAACCGTTCTTGCTCGGTGCTGGTGGCCACCGACGTGGCAGCGCGGGGTTTGGACATCAGCCAGTTGAACGCGGTCATCAATGTGGACGTCACGCCCGACGCCGAATTGCACATCCACCGCATTGGCCGCACCGGGCGCGCAGACGCCCAAGGCTTGGCGCTGACTTTGGCCAGTTTGGACGAGATGGGCGCGGTGGGGCGCATCGAGGTCTTGCAAGGCCAAGAATCGCAATGGGCCAAGTTGTCTGATCTCAGCCCTGCTGCCGGGGACAAGTTGCAAGCCCCCATGCGCACCTTGCAAATTGTGGGCGGTCGCAAAGAAAAAATCCGCGCTGGTGATGTGCTGGGTGCCATGACGGGTGAGGCAGGTTTTGAAGCGACACAAATTGGCAAGATCAATGTGAACGAGTTTTCCACTTATGTGGCGGTTGACCGGTCCATTGCGCACACAGCTGTTGAGCGCTTGTCCAAAGGGCGCATCAAGGGCAAGTCGGTACGGGTGCGCTTGTTAGACGAGGAAGCGTCTCAACGGTAAGGGTTGTCAAAACCTAAGCCTGATAAGACAGTTGTTTCATGCGCCTCCATGGCGTGTGCGTTTTTCAACGATGTTTCATGGTCCCAGCCTTGGGCATGCAGCGTGCCATGCACCAAGAGGTGTGCATAGTGTGCTGCCAATGTTTTGCCTTGCTCTTTAGCTTCCTTAGAAATCACCGGTGCACACAGCACCAAGTCGGCCATCACCACCGGTGACTGCACGTAATCAAAGGTCAGCACATTGGTCGCATAGTCTTTGCTGCGATAGCTGCTGTTCAAGGCCCGACTTTCTTCGGCGTCGACGATGCGTACCGTGATCTCAGCATCTGCATCCAAAGCATGGCGGATGCAGCGCACGACGAAATGGCGAGGCAAGGCCTGTCGGTGTCTTGCTGCATAGGGAATGTCACCAAATTGCAAGGACAGTTGAAGCTTTGCAAGCGCCATGATCAAGCCTCTTTGCGCTGCTTGTCGTAGGCGTCCACGATACGCGCCACCAAGGGATGGCGCACCACATCTTTGCTGGTGAAGTGGGTGATGGCAATGCCTGACACCCTTCGCAGCACATGTTCTGCGTCTACCAAACCACTGGGACTTCCTTTGGGTAAATCAATTTGACTCACATCGCCCGTGATGACGGCTTTAGCCCCAAAACCAATACGCGTGAGGAACATCTTCATTTGCTCAGGCGTGGTGTTTTGAGCTTCATCCAAAATCACAAAGGCATTGTTCAAGGTACGGCCCCGCATAAAAGCCAGCGGGGCAATTTCCAGTGCACTGCGCTCAAATGCTTTTTGCACCTTGTCAAAACCCATCAACTCATACAGCGCGTCATAGAGTGGTCGTAAATAAGGGTCCACTTTCTGCCCCAAATCGCCAGGCAAGAAGCCGAGTTTTTCACCTGCTTCGACAGCCGGACGGGTCAGGATGATGCGTTGCACCGCGCTGCGCTCCAGCGCATCCACAGCGCTGGCCACCGCCAAATAGGTTTTGCCCGTACCCGCTGGCCCAATGCCAAAGGTGATGTCGTGTTGTGCGATATTTTCTAAATACAGGGCTTGGGTAGGGGTACGGGCTTGGACATCGTTGCGACGGGTTGTAAGGCTCAGCGACCCATCTTTGTGGCTGCCCATGTGCTCATCACCCACCAGCATCAGTTGTACCTGTTCCTTGGCAATCGGCTTAGCAGCTCGCTCGTACAAAGCTTGTAAGACCTCGAGGGCGCGGGTGACTTTGGCTTTGTGGCCGTCGATCCTGAATTTCTCATGGCTGTGGGAAATCTTGACATCAAGGCCGAGTTCGATGGTGCGCAAATGCTCATCCATGGCGCCACATACATGGCCAAGTCGGGTGTTGTTGGAGGGGCTGAATGTGTGGCGCAGAATCAAGTTGATAATCCGTTGAAATTTCCCCAATGATAGGCATTCAATGATCGGCAAGTTGAGCGGCACGCTGAGTGAGAAAAATCCTCCCCAGGTTTTGGTGGATTGCAACGGCGTGGGTTACGAGGTGGATGTGCCCATGAGCACCTTCTACAACCTACCGGCGGTGGGCGAAAAAGTCTCGCTGTTGACCCATTTTGTGGTGCGAGAAGATGCCCAAATTTTGTATGGCTTTGGTTCTTCTGAGGAGCGCTCCGCTTTTCGCCAGTTGATCAAAATTTCGGGTGTGGGCCCACGCATGGCCTTGGGTGTGCTCAGTGGCATGAGCGTGGCCGAGCTGTCCCAAGCCATCACCTTGCAAGAGGCGGGGCGTTTGGTGAAGATCCCCGGCATTGGCAAAAAAACCGCCGAGCGTTTGTTGCTGGAACTCAAAGGCAAGATGGGCGCTGACTTGGGGCCGTCTTCGGCACCTGTGGGCGACAACACGCAAAACGACATCTTGCAAGCACTGTTGGCCTTGGGCTACAGCGACAAAGAAGCCGCCTTGAGCCTCAAAGCCTTGCCGGCGGGCTTGGGTGTGAGTGAGGGCATCAAGTTCGCGCTCAAGGCCTTGGCCAGGTAAACAAAGCCATGAGCATTCAAACCGACAACTTTGGCGAAGACTTCAACCCAGCACCCCGCGTGGTATCAGCCGCACCGGTAAGTCCGCGAGAAGAGGCAATAGAACGTGCCTTGCGCCCCAAACTGCTGCAAGAGTATGTGGGCCAAGCCA
>CAMCWS010000016.1 GCA_945882755.1 Bordetella parapertussis
CGCTTGTTTCAAAGCGGCCAATGAGTTCTACACCGAACTCAATGACACCAACCCCGCTTTCAAGAAAATCTTCACCCCTTGGTCTAAGTTTCGCGATGAGCATGTGTTGTGGTCGCAGTTTTGCGAAATGCCCTTCGACTCCTTCATGGCCAGCATCCGTAAAACCTAAGGCACTCGGTGGTGCCAATAGCGGCGCTGCACATCCCGTTCGCAAACCACTTGTGTGGGTGAGTCGCTGCGCCAGTGCATCGCACCGCAATGCGGTGAGTCCCACACGTGTATGCCTTTGTCTGCATAGCGCTGCATCACTTCGGGTGCGGGGTGGCCATAGCGGTTTCGGTATCCTGCTTGCACCCAAGCGATGCGGGGTTGAACTGCATCTAAAAATAGTTGTGTAGACGACGTTTTGCTGCCGTGGTGCGGCACCAGCAAGACATCCGCACGTAAACCATCCGCCATTCGTTCGACCAACGCCTTTTCTTGCAGTGCCTCGATATCGGCAGCCAGCAGCACGGTTTGCCCCTGTGCGTGTATGCGCAGAACGCAACTACGGGCGTTGGGTGGCAAGAGCTTGTCATAGTCAGAGGGCAAGGGATGCAGCACCTCAAACGCCACCCCATCCCATTGCCACGACTGACCTGATGCGCAGCGTTTCATGGGCAAACGGTGGCCCAACCAGTGTTCAGTGGTGATGGAACTCAACACCTCAGCCTGCGGTTGTGCCACATGAACCGCAAGCGCACCTCCCGTGTGGTCAGCGTCTTGGTGGCTTAAGACCAGTACATTCAGTCGCTCACCCATGCGTTGCAACAAAGGGAGCCAGACCCGCTCACCTGCATCGTTTTCGCTGCCGTAACGAGGACCTGCGTCAAACAACAGGCTGTGGTGTGCGGTGCGAACCAAAACTGCATTACCTTGACCCACATCGGCCGCCAGCAATTCAACACCGCCCAAGGACGGGCGGGTTGGCGGCCAACACAGCGAAGGCATGAGCAGCAGCAAGCCCACCCACCGAGGCAAGCCACCCCAGCGCCAAGCCCACAAGACAGCGCCCAGCAAGCCAGTTGCGGCAACCCACCAAGGCGGTGCAGCGCTGTGCCAAACCGCCCATGGCAAATGCGCCAATGGTTCTAAAACGGAGTGAAACACCTGAGCAGCCCACGCGCTGGCCTGCCAGAGTGGGGGCCAAAGCAAACCTGCAAAGGCCAACGGCGTGACCACCCAAGTGACCCAGGGAATGGCCAATAAATTAGCGAACAAGCCCACCAAGGACACTTGCTGAAACAACACCATGCCCAAAGGAGCCAGACATACGGTAAGTCGCCACTGCTCTTGCACCAAGGACCAAGCATAGTGACCCAGCCTTGGTTTGGTTGGGCTTGGTTGTGCCATGAAAAGCATGCCGACCGCGACAAAGCTCAACCAAAACCCTGCTTGCATCAAAGCCCAAGGGTCGATGAGCAACACCACCACCATGGCCAACAACCATTGGGTATGCAAGGGCCAACGCAGGGCTTGGTAATGCAGCACACAGACTGTCGCCAACATAGCGACAGTTCTTTGCGATGGCACAGCCCAACCGCTGAAGACCGCATACAAAGTGGCAAGCAACAAGCCCCCCAGTTGCGCTGCATGGGGCGCTGGCAACCATAAACACCAAGAGCGGCCCCAGAGATCGCTGTAGCGCCAAAGCCGTTGTATCAACCAACGCGCCACCCATGCCCACAAGGTGATGTGCAATCCCGAAATGCTCATCAAATGTGCCACGCCAGTGGCGCGAAACACGTCCCAGTCAGCCCTGTCCAGACCTGACTGATCGCCCACCAGCAAGGCCGAAACCATCGCAGCCCAACGAGCATCGCTCACACTTTGCTGTATGCCATCGCGGGCCCACTGCCGCCAATGCACCATGGCCCATTCGCTGGTCTGCCCTAACAACACAGCTTGGGGACTGCGCGTACCGGTTCGCACAGCTGCTGAGGCATGGATACCTTGCTGCCAAAACCACAGTTCCAAGTCAAACCCGCCTGGGTTGAACAAGCCGTGGGGTTGTTTTAATCGAAGGGGAAGTCGCCAGACCTGCCCTGCACGGACCATGGGCAAGTCATTCGGCTCAGATCTGTCGTGGGCATACCAACCCAGTTGCAACAACTCGGGTATGTCGGCCCTGACCGTGCTGCCTTGGCGAACTGCTTGCGAGACTTCAAAGCGAAAGCGCCACCCATCGGCATGGCGTTGCGGCAGGCTGACCACGGTACCAACCACCTCAAGGTCTAGGCCTTGTAGCTCGGGGGGCAAAGCGTTTTCTTGATAGGCAAGCGCTCGCCAACCCACACTGGCATAGGCCAAAGTCGCCACAGCGGCCATGGCACAGGCGCAGCAAATGCACAGCCCCCAAAAGTAGGGAAATGTGTGTGGTGATGCCCAACGCCATGCCCTGTGGACAGCTAGGCACAGCAAACCCGACCACAGCACAGGCCAGAGATAGCGCCAAGTGCTGTCCAGCTCTGTTTGAAACAATTGCAAAGCATTGCCCAAGACCCATGCCAGCAGCAAGGGACTGAGCCATGACAGCCAAGGGGTGGGGGAATGCAGGTCGGGGTCCCTTCAAACGGCTTTGCACCATGCAAAGCGTTGAAGAGATAGTTACTCAGCCGAGGCGGTTTGGGTGGGAGCGCAAATCTGTTTTTTCAGAAGTGCGATGTGCGTTCCTGGACGGATAGCAGTGTCATTGGGACGCCAATCAGGCTTATCAATCGTCGATAACTCTTTGCCTTTGCCATTGGGCAATGCATAGACGCTTTCAGACAATTTCAAAAAAGTATCGGTTCTGCAGTTGATACGGTAGCGGGTCAGGATAGATTGAAAGTCCTCGCCGCTGCCAAGCTTTGTGGGGCTGGTCAAGTTGGTGATGGCCCATACCAGGCGCGAGACATGGACGGTTTGCACCGACTCCTTGTCCCAACCATAGAACACTTCTTCGTCTTTGGTCAGTTCATTCCATTGGGCATGCGCCAAGGGGCTGAGCAACAAAAGAGCTGTGAAAGCTAAGCGGGAAAGTGAAAATGGCTTCATACGCAGTGGATCGACCTGTGAGAGCATAACTTGAGTCAAACATTGCACAGGTTTGATTGTCATTTCGGCACTTTACACTCAGGTCAAACTTGTTTTTCAGGAGACCCTCATGGATATTTACCAACGACTCAAAGAACTGCACATCGTCTTGCCTCCATTGACCGCGCCGGTCGCTGCCTATGTTTCCTTTGTACAAACAGGGAATTTGGTATTCGTCAGCGGCCATATCGCCAAGCAAGACGGCAACCCTTGGGTCGGACAGCTGGGCACCAATATGGACACGGCTTTGGGTCAAATTGCGGCTCGATCGGTCGCCATTGATTTATTGGGTACCTTGCATGTCGCCACCGGCGGCGACTTGCACCGCATCAAGCGCATCGTGAAAGTGATGAGCTTGGTCAACTCCAGCCCCGATTACACCGAACACCACTTGGTGACCAATGGTTGTTCTGAGCTTTTAGGCCAGGTACTGGGCGAAGCCGGTACCCATGCCCGCAGCGCTTTTGGTGTTGCGCAGTTACCGCGTGGTGCCTGCGTTGAAATCGAGCTTATCGCTGAGCTGCACTGAAACGCCGCCACAAACGAGCGATCATCAAGCCTAAGTCGTCGACATACAAATACACCGCAGGAATGACCAGCAGGCTGAGGAAGGTGGAGGTGATCAAACCGCCAATTACCGCCACCGCCATGGGTGAGCGAAAACTGGGGTCTGAGCTGCCCCAACCGGCGGCAATGGGCAACATGCCTGCACCCATGGCAATGGTGGTCATGACAATAGGGCGAGCACGTTTTTGACAAGCGTCCATCAAGGCATCAAAGCGGCTCAAACCACTGTCTCGCTGGGCCACGATGGCGTACTCCACCAACAAGATAGAGTTTTTGGTAGCCACGCCCATCAGCATGATCAAGCCAATCAGCGAGGGCATGGAGAAGCTCTTGTCAGCGATTAACAAGGCGACAAATGCGCCACCCAATGACAGCGGTAAAGCCGCCAAAATCGTGATGGGGTGCAACACGCTTTTGAACAGCAGCACCAGCACCAAGTAAATACACAAAATACCGGTCAACATGGCCAAGGCAAAGCTGGCAAACAACTCGCCCATGATTTCTGCGTCCCCCACTTCCACCAACCTAACGCCACTGGGCAAGTCGCGAATGCTGGGCAGTTGGTTGACCAGGTTTTTGGCGTCGCCCAAGCCAACGCCTGACAACTCAATCACAAACACAATGTTGCGGGTGCGGTTGTAACGCTCAATTAAGGCAGGGCCTCCGCTTAAGCTTAAAGTCGCCACCTCGGCCAGCATCACCGGTCCCTTGGCACCTGGCACGCTTAAGCGACCCAAGACGTCCAAATCTTGGCGAGCACTGTCAGCCAACTTAACCATGATGGGGACTTGGCGTTGCGCCAAATTCAATTTGGGCAAGGCTGCGTCGTAATCGCCAACTGTGGCGATGCGCAAAGTCTCTCCAATGGCGGCGCTGGTGACACCCAGATCTGCTGCTCGCGCAAAGTCAGGGCGAACAGCGATTTCTTGTCTGACCAAACTGGCGCTGGAATTAATGGAACCCAAGCCGGGTACGGTGCGTAAATCACGCACGAAGGCGGTGGCAGAGGCTTGCAAAGCAATAGGGTCTTCACCAGTGAGCATGACCAAGTATTTTTCACCTGCACCGCCTAGACCCACTTTATAGCGCACCCCAGGGACAGTGTTTAAGCGTTCACGAATTCGCTGTTCGATGACACCTTTCCTAGGTCGCTCACCACGCGGCAACAACTGAATCGTCAAAGTGGCCAAGGTGGTTTGGGCAGCCGCTTGCGGCATAGAGGGGTCGGTGCCTGCCGAGCCTCCCCCCACGGTGGTGTAAATGCTTTGAATTTCTGGCACTTGTAGCAACTGCTGCCTGACCGCTTCGCTGGCTTGAATGGTCTGGCTCAAGGTAGAGCCAGGCGGTAATTCCAAATACACCTGCGTTTGCGAGTTGTCGTCGGCTGGCAGAAAGCCGGTGGGTAACAAAGGGATCAACATCAGCGAACCCACAAAAAAACTGGCTGCTGCCAAGGCCGTCCAAAAGCGATGGCGCAGACACCAATGCACAAGCTTCAAATAGGTGGGCATCCAAAAAGGCGTGACGGCAGGGTGTTTGGGCGGCTTGAGCATATAGGCCGACATCATGGGTGTCAGCACCCTGGCCACCACCAGTGAAGCAAACACCGCCAACGCCGCAGTCCAACCAAACTGCTTGAAGAACTTACCCGGCACACCGCTCATGAATGCGGTGGGCAAGAACACAGCCACCAAGGTGAAGGTGGTGGCAATCACCGCCAAGCCAATCTCATCGGCAGCTTCCATCGCGGCTTGAAAAGGCGTCTTGCCCATGTACAAATGCCGCTCAATATTTTCTACCTCGACGATCGCGTCGTCGACCAAGATACCCACCACCAATGAAAGTGCCAACAGGGTGATGACGTTGATAGAAAACCCGAGGTAGTCCATGGCAATGAAAGCGGGAATGACCGACAAGGGCAAGGCCACCGCAGACACAAAGGTTGCCCGCACATCCCGTAAAAACAGCCATACCACCAGCACGGCCAAAATTGCGCCTTCGTATAACAAGATAAGCGAAGCGCGGTATTCCTCTTTCACAGGTGTGACGAAATCAAACGCCGTGGTGAAAGAAATGCCAGGGTGTGCTTGGCGTAACTCATCCAAGGCTTTGAAGACCGCCTCGCCTACTTCCACCTCACTGGTGCCGCGGCTACGCGCCACTTCAAAACCCACCACCGGTTTACCATTCAAAAAAGCCGAGGAACGCTGTTCCGCCACCGTGTCGCTGATGGTGGCGATATCGCGTAAACGTATACGCCTACCATTGCCCACAGCCAATTCAATATCGGCCAGTTCAGCCGCAGAACTCACCGTGGCCAAGGTGCGCATGGATTGCTCGAAGCCGCCCAAATCGGTACGTCCACCCGAGCTTTCGCCTTGCACTTGGCGCAACTGCCGCGACACATCAGCCACCGTCAAATGCAAAGCTTGCAGTCGCAGTGGGTCGAGGGCAATTTCAACCTGCCTGTTTGCACCACCCACACGGGTGACTGCACCAACGCCTTTGACGGCCAACAAGCGGCGGGTCACGGTTTGGTCGACAAACCAGCTCAAACCCTCGTTGTCCAATTCGGTGGACGCGATGGTGAAAGCCAAAACCGGCCCACCGGTGAATTCGAGTTTGCGAACCATGGGATCAAGCAAATCAGGGGGCAAGTCGCCACGCACACCATTGACCGCTGAACGCACTTCGTCTAGCGCCTCTTGTACCGACTTTTCAATGCGAAATTCGCAGGTGATGAGCACATTGCCATCTTGAATCTTGGTGTACAGGTTTTTCAAACCCGAAACCGAGACCACCGCGTTCTCAATTTTTCGAGCAACCTCGGTCTCCATTTGCACCGGTGCAGCGCCTGGCAAGGCAGCGGTGATGACGATGGTGGGCAAATCCAAGTCAGGGAAGTTTTGCACCTTCATATGGTTGAAGGACAGCAAACCGGCAAAAGTCAGCAACACAAACAACACCACCGAGGGGACGGGGTTGCGAATAGACCAAGCTGAAACGTTCATGGCTTGGCAGCAGCAGGGTTACTGACGGCAGGGGTATCAGCAACGACTTTGACCAAGTCGCCCGCAGTCAGAAACCCTGCACCTCGCACCACCACATTGGCCTCAGCGGGGAGTCCAGAGGTAACCTCCAGCCACTCGCCTTGGCGTCGCCCTAAATTGACTTTGTAAAGCTTGACACGCTGATCAGCTTGCACCACAAAAATTTGCGAAAAGCCATCGCGAATCACCACCGATTGTTGGGGAACCATTGCCGCAGATGAGGAGCCAAACTCGAAATCACCCCGCGCATACATGCCAGGTTTGAGCGAGGACATCGCGTTGGAGGGTAAATCGACATACACCGTGCCAGTGCGGTTCTGCCCGTCCACGGTAGGCGCCACCATGCGTACTGTGCCGGTGACAGTGCCACCAGCCGCAGCTTGTATATGCACCTTTTGACCCGCCTTGATTTGGAATAAATCTGACGACACCATGTCCGCACGCCACTCCAAACGGTTGCCGCGAATCTGTCGAAATAACTCGGTGCCCAAACCCACGACCGCACCCACACTGGCGCTGCGGCTTGAAATAACGCCACTGTCCGGCGCTTTGACTTGGGTTTGACGCAAACGCAACTCATGCACCGCCATCAACGCTTGCGCGGACTCGACACGTGCTTTGGCGGTGGCTTCTGCCGTCAGGCTTTGGTTGAACTGCTGGGCACTGATGACACCACTGGGCTGCAAAGCCCTGGCGCGATCCGCGTTGGCTTGGGCTTCTGCGGCCACCGCCTTGGCTTCATTCATGGCGGCCTTGGCTTGGTTGATTTCAGCCAGCACGTTATCAGCAGCAAACACCGCCAGCACTTGACCAGCCTTGACTTGGTCTCCCACATTGACCCGCACCTCGGTGAGACGCAAACCACCAATTTCCGCGCCAATGCTCGCCTCTTGCCAAGCTGCTACGGTGCCGTTGGCGCTGACTCGTTGCGATAAGTTTTGTATTTGCGCACGGGTGACGGTTACCGTCAGCGCTGGTCTGGCTTGAGCCTTGGGTGCGGTACCTTGGGCATAGGCAGCCTTTGCACCCAACATGACAAACAAGCTGAAAACACAGCCAAGCGCCAAACTTTGAATACGCATCACGTTCTTTCTATTAGGAGACAAGTTGGCTTTATTCGACCCGAAGCACCGTGGTGGGTTTGAAACCGAAGTCCGCCGCCTTGCCTTTACGGGCTCTTGCCGCACGTGCATTGTTCAGACTTCGTATTTCCAGTGTTTCTTCACGGTCTTTGCCGCCGCGCCCCACGCCCACAATGCACACGCTGCGGGTGTAGGCAGCTGCACCGGCCAAGCTGTCTTTGGCTTCCAAATCGATCAGCATCAAGCCACGGCCACCTTTTTCCATGGCTTTGAGCTCAGTGATGGGAAACGTCAGTATGCGTCCGCCGGTGGAGGCGCAAGCCACATGGGTCGCAATAGGCAGCGGTGTTTCGCCGTTGCCGCCGCCCACCAAGGACGGGCAACACACGGTTTCGCCCTCGCCCAAGCTGATGAAAGCCTTGCCGCCTTTGTTGCGGGAAATCAGGTTGTCGATGCAACACACAAAACCATAACCGCCCGAGCCGCTGAGCAACAAGGTGAGCGTGCCTGGGCCGGCAAAGTAATGCACCAGTTGCGTACCAGCTTCAACGTCCACCAAGGTGGTGACGGGTTGGCCATCGCCCCTGGCACCAGGCAAGGAGGCGACAGGCACCGAGTACACCCGCCCGTTGGAGCCAAAGGCGATCAGTTGGTCCACGGTGCGGCACTCAAAGGTGTCGTACAACTCGTCGCCGGCTTTGAAGGCAAAGCCCATCGGGTCGTGGCCGTGGCCGGTACGGGCACGCACCCAACCTTTGGCAGACACCACAACGGTGACGGGTTCATCAATCACCTTGACTTCAGCCACGGCTTTTTTCTCGGCTTGAATCAGCGTACGGCGTGGGTCGGCAAAAGTTTTGGCGTCGGCCTCAATCTCTTTGACCATCAAGCGGCGCAGCGAGGTGGCGCTGCCCAAAATATCTTCCAAACGGCCCTGCTCTTCGCGCAACTCCTTGAGCTCTTGCTCGATCTTGATGGCTTCCAAGCGCGCCAATTGGCGCAAGCGGATGTCCAAAATATCGTCGGCTTGGCGCTCGCTCAGCTTGAAGCGTTCGATCAGCGCAGGTTTGGGTTCGTCGCTGTGGCGGATGATGCGAATCACCTCGTCGATGTTGAGCAACACCAACTGGCGGCCTTCCAAAATATGGATACGCGCCAGCACCTTGTCCAAACGGTATTGCGATCTTCGCTGCACCGTGGTTTGCCTGAAGGCAATCCACTCTTCCAGCATTTGGCGTAGGGTTTTGGGCACCGGGCGGCCGTCCAAACCGACCATGGTCAGGTTGATAGAGGAGGAGCTTTCCAGGCTGGTGTGGGCCAACAAAGAGGTGATGAGTTCTTGCTGTTCGATGGTGCGGGTTTTGGGTTCAAACACCAAACGCACCGGCGCGTCTTTGCTGGACTCATCTCGCACACCGTCCAGCACCGCCAAGATGGTGGCTTTGAGCATGGTTTGCTCTGGGCTCAGCGCTTTTTTGCCGGTCTTGACCTTGGGGTTGGTCAGCTCTTCAATTTCTTCCAACACTTTTTGGCTGCTGACACCGGGGGGCAATTCGTTCACCACCAACTGCCATTGGCCACGCGCCAGGTCTTCAATCACCCACCGCGCACGCACTTTGAGCGAGCCGCGTCCGGTGGCATAAGCGTCTGAAATATCGGCGTCGCTGCTGATGATTTGCCCGCCACCGGGGTAGTCGGGGCCGGGCAAAATTTGCAGCAACTCAGCATGTGAGAGCTTGGGGTTTTTGATCAGCGCGACACAGGCATCGGCCACTTCGCGCAGGTTGTGGCTGGGAATTTCAGTCGCCATGCCCACCGCGATGCCGCTGGCACCATTGAGCAGTGCAAAAGGCAAACGCGCAGGCAGTTGCTTGGGCTCTTCGGTAGAGCCGTCGTAGTTGGGCTGAAAGTCCACCGTGCCTTCGTCGATTTCATCGAGCAGCAAACTGGTGATGCGGGCCAGCCGCGCCTCGGTGTAGCGCATGGCTGCTGCGCCATCACCGTCACGCGAACCAAAATTGCCTTGGCCATCGATCAGCGGGTAACGCTGGGAAAAATCTTGCGCCATGCGCACCAGCGCTTCGTAAGCGGCGCTGTCGCCATGCGGGTGATAGCGGCCCAGCACATCGCCCACCACACGGGCGCTTTTGACGGGCCTAGCGCCCACCGCACCGTTGGGGCCACCAAAGCCCAAACCCATGCGCGACATGGAATACAAAATGCGCCGCTGCACCGGTTTTTGGCCGTCGCAGACATCAGGCAAGGCGCGGCCCTTGACCACACTCAAGGCGTATTCGAGGTAAGCGCGTTGGGCGTAAGCACCCAAGTGGTCGCCTTGGGGGGACGTACTTTCAGGGGCGTCGGGGGTGATCAGGTCAGTCATGTTTTCAAGTTGTATGTGTCATTGAGCGGTTAGGTCATTGCGAGGAGCAAAGCGACGAAGCAATCCAGATGGCTTTGCTGCGCTCGCCATGACGGGTCTGGCCATGACGGGTCTGGCCATGACGGTTCTCGCCATGACGGTGAGGTCAAACATCAATTTCAATACTGGCACCGTATAGCTCCATCAGCTCACGCCGAGCAGCAGCTTCACCCTTGCCCATGAGTTGGGTCATGATGGCTTCAGTACCTTGGTTGTCCAAGGGGCCTAGCTCGACCGGCAGCAAGCGCCGTGTGTCGGGGTTCAAGGTGGTGTCCCACAGCTGCTCGGCGTTCATCTCGCCCAAACCTTTGAAGCGGGAGATGCTGCATTTCTCACGCGGCACGCCTTCTTTGGCGCTTTTATCGAGGATGGCTGTCAACTCACCTTCGTCCAAGGCATAGGCTTTGCTCGCTGGTTTTTTGCCACGCGCTGGCACGTCTACCCGAAACAGCGGAGGACGTGCCACATACACATGGCCAGTCTCTATGAGCTTGGGGAAGTGTCGGAAAAACAGGGTCAGCAAGAGCACCTGAATGTGCGAGCCGTCCACGTCCGCGTCACTCAAGATGCACACCTTGCCGTAGCGCAGGCCACTCAGGTCGGGTTCGTCGTTGGGGCCGTGCGGGTCCACGCCAATCGCCACAGCGATGTCGTGCACCTCGTTGTTGGCAAACAAGCGGTCGCGCTCGACCTCCCAGGTGTTGAGCACCTTGCCACGCAGGGGCAGGATGGCTTGGCTTTCTTTGTCGCGGCCCATTTTGGCGCTGCCGCCCGCACTGTCGCCCTCGACCAAAAAGATTTCGTTGTGCGCCAAGTCGCGGCTTTCGCAATCGGTCAATTTGCCGGGCAATACCGCCACGCCCGAGCCTTTGCGCTTTTCCACTTTTTGGCCGGCCTTTTGGCGCAACTGAGCGGCGCGGATGACCAATTCGGCGAGCTTTTTGCCGAACTCCACATGCGCGTTGAGCCACAAATCCAAAGCTGGTTTGACAAAGCTCGACACCAAGCGCACCGCATCCCGCGAATTGAGCCGCTCTTTGATCTGCCCTTGAAACTGCGGGTCCAGCACCTTGGCGCTCAAAATAAAACTGGCACGCGCAAACACATCCTCGGGCAGCAACTTCACGCCCTTGGGTAGCAAAGCGTGCAAGTCGATGAAGCTTTTCACCGCGTTGAACAGGCCATCGCGCAAGCCGCTCTCATGCGTGCCACCTGCGCTGGTGGGGATCAAATTCACGTAGCTTTCGCGCACCGGCGAGCCGTCTTCGGTGAAGGCCAAGCACCAAGCCGCGCCCTCGCCTTCGGCAAAGCTGTCGTGGCCTTCATCGGCAAAGCCCTCGCCTTCAAACAACGGGATGAAGGGGTCGTGGCTCAGGGTTTGCGTCAAGTAGTCGCTCAAGCCCCCTTTGTAGAGCCATGTTTGGCTGTCTTTGGCTTTTTCTTGCGCCAAGGTCACGCTCACGCCCGGCATCAGCACCGCTTTGCTGCGCAACAGGTGGATCATCTCTTGCAAAGGGAGATTGGCTGATTCGAAATATTTGGCATCTGGCCAGACCCGCACCACCGTGCCTTGGCGGCGGTCGCCGGTTTCAGCTTTGCGCAGTTTGAGTTTTTCCACCACATCGCCGCCTGAGAACGCCAAGTGCGCGACCTGCCCCTCGCGGTAGGAGGTGACTTCCATGCGCTTGGCCAAGGCATTGGTCACGCTCACGCCCACGCCATGCAAGCCGCCCGAAAAGCTGTAAGCGCCGCCCTTGCCCTTGTCAAATTTGCCACCCGCATGCAGGCGGGTGAACACCAGTTCAATCACCGGTGCTTTTTCTTCGGGGTGCATGCCAAACGGAATGCCACGGCCATCATCTTCGATGCTGACCGAGCCGTCGCTGTGCAGCTCCACCATGATTTTTTTGCCGTGTCCGGCCAGCGCTTCGTCGGCGGCGTTGTCGATCACCTCTTGGATGATGTGCAAGGGGTTGTCGGTGCGGGTGTACATGCCCGGGCGCTGCTTGACCGGCTCCAAGCCTTTCAAGACGCGGATCGAGCCTTCGGAATATTCGGGTTGTTTGCTTGCCATGGGGCGCGATTGTAGACAGACAAGATGACACCACTGGATGAAACCACAGTCAGCAAAGCGTCGCGATCAGTGTGAAAGCCAAAATCGTTACAGTTAAGACATGACGCAAACACACAAAACCTTGCCCATGTGGCAAGTCTTGATCTGCGGCGCAATGATCGTCAGCCTTGCCATGGGCATCCGCCACGGCTTTGGTCTGTGGATGCAACCCATGACCCAAACCATGGGTTGGGGTCGCGAAGACTTCGCCATGGCCATTGCAGTGCAAAACATCAGTTGGGGCTTGATTGGCATCTTCTCAGGCATGTTGGCTGACCGCTTTGGCGCCTTTCGGGTCATCATTGTGGGCGCACTGGCGTATGCCTTGGGGCTGTTTGGCATGGCCCATGCCGCCTCCCCTCAATGGCTGATCGTGACTGCCGGTGTCATGGTCGGTGCAGCTCAGGCGGGTACCACCTTTGCCGTGGTGTTTGGTGTGATTGGCCGCAACATCCCGCCCGAGCGCCGTTCTTGGGCCATGGGCGTAGTTTCAGCCGCAGGTTCTTTTGGTCAGTTTTTGATGGTCCCCACCGAGTCCATGCTGATCAGTCAATGGGGATGGCAGCAAGCGCTGGTCGTGTTGGCTGTAGGCATTTTGATCATCCTGCCGCTCAGCTTAGGCCTTCGCGAACCAGGCTTTGCTGCCGGCCAAGCCCCAGTGCGCAGCCAAAGCATTCTTCAAGCCTTGCGTGAAGCGTTTGGCTACCGCAGTTTTCAGTTGCTGATGGCGGGCTACTTTGTCTGCGGATTCCAGGTAGTGTTTATCGGCGTTCACCTGCCCAGTTTTTTGAAAGACCAAGGCATGTCGCCCCAACTGGCCAGCACCGCTTTGGCATTGATTGGCCTGTTCAACATTGTGGGGACCTACGCGGCTGGCAGCCTGGGGCAAGTCATGGCCAAAAACAAAATCCTCTCGGGCATTTACTTGGCGCGAGGCATCATCATTGCCATCTTCATCAGCCTGCCCATCACACCTTTGAGCGTATACATCTTTTCGGCTGCCATGGGTTTGCTGTGGCTCTCCACCGTACCGGTCACCAATGCGGTGATCGCCCAAATTTTTGGTGTGTCGCATTTATCCATGCTGAGTGGCTTTGTGTTCTTGAGCCACCAAGTTGGCAGCTTTTTGGGCGTGTGGCTGGGCGGCATGATTTATGACAAAACGGGCAGCTACGACCAAGTGTGGTTCATCACCATCGCTTTGAGCGCATTTGCCACCCTGATCAACCTTCCCGTGCGTGAAGCGGCGATTGCCCGAGTACCTCAAGCAGCATGAACAGCCGATCGCCTTTGATTTTTTGGTTGATTGCCAGCTGTATCTTGGCTGGGATCTTTAGCCTTTATCTGCAACCGGATTTTGCGAAAAGCATGGCCGATCAACTGTGGATGTGTTTCTAAATGCCCAACATCATCATCACCGGTGCATCTGACGGCATAGGCGCCGAATTGGCACGTCAACTGGCGCGACGCCACGGCTTGCAAGCCATGTTGGTACTGGCCGCGCGAAATGCCTCTAGGTTGCAGGCTGTGGCAGCGGACTGCATGGCCATGGGAGCTCGCACTCTCATCATGCCCACAGACATCACCGACGAGCAGCAGTGTCGTCATTTGGTGGAAACCACCGTGAGCCAGTTGGGCAGTTTGGATATCTTGATCAACAACGCTGGCGTGTCTGCCCATGCCTTGTTTGAAGACGTCAAGCCAGAGAACTTGGCTTGGTATGAAGAGTTGATGCGTGTCAATTTATGGGGTGCAGTCTGCTGCACACATGCTGCCCTGCCTTATTTGAAACAAAGCCATGGCCGGATCGTGGCGGTGTCATCTTTGGCGGGTTTGGTCGGTGTGCCTGGACGTACCGCCTACAGCGCCAGCAAATTTGCCCTGTCGGGGTTTTTTGAAGCCCTTCGGACCGAGGTCAAGGACGCGGGGGTGAGCGTGACCATTGCCTATCCAGGGGTGGTGGCCACCAATATCCGCGTCAACGGACTCAACGCCAAAGGCGAAAACGCTGGTGTAAGTGGCTTGGTGGAAGACAAAGCCATGCCCGTCAAAGACTGTGCAAGGCTGATCATCTACGCCATGGTGCGACGTCGGCGCGAAGTGGTCATGACCGCACAAGGCAAAGTCGGCCGCTGGCTCAAACTGATCGCCCCATGGCTGGTCGACCTGATGGCCATGCGGGCAGTGAAAAAAGAATTTCGCCCTTCCTCCCATTGATACACCCCGCTTTGTCCGCTCCTTCGTCTTGGCTCACACGCTGGGCGCACCTGATCCCTCCTAGTTCGCATGTGCTGGATTTGGCCTGCGGCAGCGGTCGGCATATGCAATGGCTGCAAAGCCAAGGTTTGCATGTCTTAGGTGTTGACCGGGATGAATCTGCCCTTGCGTCCGCGCAACAGTTTGGCGAGGTTTTGTGTGCAGATATAGAAAACGCCCCTTGGCCCCTGACGGGCCACCAATTTGACGCGGTGGTGGTTACCAACTACCTTTGGCGCCCCACTTGGACCGCGCTATTGGCTTGCTTAAAACCGAATGGGGTTTTGATTTACGAAACTTTTGCACAAGGCAATGAAACCGTTGGCAAGCCCTCAAGACCCGACTTTTTATTGAAGCGTTCAGAGCTTTTGCAGTTGTGTTGCGATTTACGAGTTGTAGCCTTTGAAGATGTATTCCTGCATTCGCCTGACCGGTATGTTCAGCGGGTTGTGGCAGTGAACACCGAAAGCAATGACAAACGCTTTGCTCTCGCCCCCCTCAACAGCTCAGAAAAGCTAGAATACGGGTCTTCACCTATATGACTCTCCTGCCTACATGAAACCCATACGCGCAAGCATCGTGGCCTTGATCACGCCAATGCATGAAGATGGCAGCATCGACTACCCAACACTGCGTCGTCTGATTGATTGGCACATAGCGCAAGGCACTGACTGTATTGGTGTGGTGGGCACCACCGGCGAGTCCCCCACGGTGTCTGTCGAAGAACATTGCGAAATCATCCGCGTAGCGGTTGAACAAGCAGCGGGACGTGTGCCCATCATGGCCGGTTGCGGCGCCAACTCCACCTCTGAGGCCATTGAACTGACGCGCTTTGCCAAGCAAGTCGGTGCAGATTGCCAACTGCAAGTGGTGCCCTACTACAACAAGCCCACCCAAGAAGGTCAATACCAACACTTTCGCACCATTGCAGAAGCCGTTGATTTACCCATGGTGCTCTACAACGTGCCTGGCCGTACCGTCGCCGATATGCATCACGACACCGTCATGCGTTTGGCGCAAATCGACAGCATCATTGGCATCAAAGAAGCCACCGGCAATATTGAGCGTGCCCAGTGGCTGATCCACGAAGCTCCCAAGGGGTTTTCGGTCTATTCAGGCGACGACGGAACAGCTGTCGCCCTGATGCTCTGCGGCGGTCATGGCAATGTCAGCGTCACAGCCAACATCGCACCCAAACTCATGCATGACATGTGCCTTGCTGCTATTGCTGGTCAAGCTCAGCAAGCTATGGCAATTCAGCGCCAGTTACTAAACTTGCATAAAAACATGTTCACCGAATCCAACCCCATTCCAGTGAAATGGGCTGCCCACCGCATGGGACTGTGTGGCCCTGCAATGCGCCTGCCCATGACACCTCTTAGCTCTCACCTGCAACCGGCGCTAGAAAACGCCATGCGCAGTTGTGGCGTGATTTGATTCCCCCATAGGACCCCTTCTGATGTCTCAATTCAAACCTGCCCTTTTTCTGCGTTCAGGGCTGCTGATCTGTGTCAGCACTTTGGTGGCCTGCGGCTCCATCATGGACTCCGACAAGGTCAACTACAAAACCCAAACCGAGGCGCCAACCGCGAAATCGTTGGAAGTCCCGCCCGACCTGAGCAAAATCACCCGCAACAAACGCTTCGATGTGCCTGGCGGCACCATCAGTGCCAACGATTTAGGTGCGGGTAATAAAACAGATCTCGGCCCTCTGACCAGTCCCTTGGCTTTGGCAGATATTCAAATCAAGCGTTCCGGCAACCAAATGTGGCTTGAAATTGCCCGACCCCCCGATGAGTTGTGGATTCCAGTTCGTGACTTTTGGAAAGAGTCTGGCTTTACCTTGGTCCGTGATGAGCAAGGCATTGGCGTGATGGAAACCGAATGGGCCGAAAACCGTGCCAAGCTCCCCCAAGACTTTATTCGCCGCAACTTGGGCAAAGTTTTGGATGGCTTGTACTCCACGGGTGAACGCGACAAATTCCGCATCCGCCTAGACCGTACCGACAGCAACCACACAGAACTGTACGTGGTACACCGAGGCATGGTGGAGGTCTATGCTGACAAACTCTCCAAAAGTACGGTCTGGCAACCTCGTGCCAATGACCCAGAATTGGAAAAAGAATTCCTTCGTCGCTTGATGCTCAAGCTTGCGCCCACCACAGCAACAGCAGACAACGCCAAAGCGTTTGAAGGCGGCCTCGCCAAGAGCGCCAGCCAACTCATCAGCGTAGACGGCAAGCCAGCAGTGAGCTTCAACCAAGGCTTTGATGTGGCATGGCGTCGAGTGGGTGTTTTGCTTGACCGCAATGGTTTCACGGTTGAAGACCGTGACCGCAAGCAAGGCATTTACTTTGTTCGTTATGTGGACATGCCCGAAGAGGCGGAAGAAGGCTTCTTCAGCAAATTGTTCAGCTCTTCTAAAAACAGCCAAGGCCCACAGCAATACCGCTTGAAAATTGTCAGTACAGACAATGCCACCTCTACCATCGCTATATTGAACGCCTCGGGTCAGCCCGATGCGTCTGCGACAGCACAAAAAATCGCCCAACTATTGGTCAAAGAATTGCAGTAATTCGTGCTGCGATTCAAAAACCTGGGCAGTGGTAGCGCAGGCAACGCCACCGTGGTGGAAGCGCGTTGCGGTGCGCAGGTTTCTCGCCTGCTGATCGATTGCGGCTTAAGCGTCAAAGAACTCGGTAAGCGCTTGGCCCAAGCTGATTTAACGCTTGAAGACCTTGATGCGGTGTTTGTGACGCATGAACACGCCGACCATATCGGTCACACACAGCAGTTGGCGAAACGCACTGCCCTGCCCGTTTGGATGAGCCGTGGCACAGCGTTGGCCAGTGGCGTGCTGGAGTGGGGCTTACCCAGCGACAAATTGCTGCTTGTGAAGGATGGGCAAACTTTGACGCTGGGCAGCTTGCAACTCCAACCCTTCACGGTGCCGCATGACGCCAGAGAGCCACTGCAACTGCGTTGCAGCGATGGCGCGAGCAGCTTAGGTGTGCTCACCGATTTGGGACACGGCAGCGACCATGTCGTTCAAGCTTTACAAGCTTGTCAAGCTTTGCTCCTGGAATGCAACCACGACAGTGAATTGCTGGCGCAATCGGCTTATCCCCCTTTTTTGAAGAAACGCATTGCCGGCCGCCTTGGGCATTTGTCTAACAGCGAGTCTGCGCAACTTGCCAGTGCGTTGAACCACAGTGGCTTGAACCTGCTGGTGGCTGCCCATTTGAGTGAGCGCAACAACCGTCCCGATATGGCGCAGGCCGTTTTATCGCTGGCGCTGGGTTGCGGGATTGACGATATTCCAGTGGCAGACCCGTTAGAAGGCACCCCTTGGTACACGGTGCAATAAGGGCATTCGAAACCGTTTAGGCGTACAACTGCCTCAACTCTCGCTTGAGCAATTTGCCGCTGGGATTTTTCGGCAAGTTATCAGTAAAGATAACCCGCTTGGGACATTTAAAACCTGCCATATGCTGCTGGCAATGGGTAAGAACTTCATCCTGCGACAAGCTTTGCCCAAGTTTGACAACAATCACAGCGGTCACAGCCTCTACCCATTTGGGGTCGGGTAAACCGATCACCGCCACCTCGCTAACGGCGGACAGGCGGTAAACCATCTCCTCGACTTCCCTGCTGGCGACGTTTTCGCCCCCTGTTTTGATCATGTCTTTTTTGCGATCAACCACCGTGATGAAACCCTCGTCGTCAATGATGGCCAAGTCTCCGCTGTGAAACCAGCCAGACTCAAACGCGGCGCGGGTACGCTCTTCATCATTAAAGTAGCCGAGCATGAGGTGAGGCGATCGATGCACGATTTCACCCACCTCACCACCAGATTGAACATCGTTCATCTGCTCATCCACCACGCGGGTTTCAACATGAATCACAGCCCGTCCACAGGAACCAGGTTTACGTAATTGGTCCTCTGGTCCCAGCAAAGTCGCCAAGGGGGCGATTTCGGTTTGTCCATACAGGTTCCAAAGCCGCACCTGCGGCAAACGTGAAGCCAGTTCACGCAACACCTCAACCGGCATGATGGACGCACCGTAATAGCCTTTGGCCAAGGTAGACAGCTTTTCAGCGTCCATCAAAGGCGAGCGCAGCAAAGCAATCCATACCGTTGGTGGTGCAAAAAAACTGGTCACGCCAAAACGCTGTATCAGCGGCAAAAGGTTGTCGGGCGTAGGTTTGGCCGTGATGATATTGGTGCTTCCCACATAGACCGCGGGCCCAAAGAACACATCCAGTTGGGCGCAGTGGTAGAGCGGCAGGGAATGCAAGGCCAAATCATCCACATAAATTTCTGCATTGATCACACAGCTCACGTATTGCCACAGCACGGCGTCATGGGTGAGCATGGCACCCTTGGGGCTGGACTCTGTGCCACTGGTATAGACAATTTGCAAAACATCGTTGCCAGTGAAAGTTTGCGGTGGCAACAAGCCCTCAGAGCCAGTCAATGTATGAAAGTTGTGCATCCCATCGATGGCTTGGGTAGGGTCTTCAGAGGGAATCCAAATGAACTCAGCCACCTGCGTGTCCAAGGCAGCTGCAGCTTTTGCCAAGGGGGTGAGTTCGGAGTCGGTGACCAGCACCTTGGCTTGTGCATGTCTGAGGATATAAGCCACCTCATCCGCTTTGAGCATGAAGTTGATGGGTACCAACACAGCACCCATGCGAGCCAAGGCAAACCGCATTGCTGCAAAGCCGTGAGAATTGCGCGCCAACATGGCCACATGGTCGCCGCTTTGTATGCCGATTGCCAACAGACCCACTGCCAATCGGGTAACCAGCGCATCAAATTGGGCATAGCTCCATTGGGTGTTTCCACAAATGACAGCGGTTTTATCGGGGAGCCGTTGAGCAGTGCGCCTCAGGATATCGCCCAATGTTTGGCTGCGGGCCAAGGCGATGGCGGAGGAAGAAAGGGGCAGATGGATTGAAGTCATGCAGAAATCTTAGGACAAAAAAAAGCCACCCGAAGGTGGCTTTTGATCGAAGCAGAAAAAATTACTTCTTCTCGCCTTCGGCAGCAGGTGCGGGAGCAGCAGCAGGTGCTTCGGCAGGTGCAGGAGCAGCAGGTGCAGGCGCAGCAGCAGGAGCTTCAGCAGCAGGTGCAGGAGGGGTTTCTTTTTTACCGCAAGCGACCAAAGCAGCAGCCAACAAAGTTGCCAAGAGGAGTGATTTTTTCATGGGGGTTCCTTAAAGAATGGTTCGAAAAATTTCGAGGGATGCCACATGCTTCGGTCAATAACCTCTACATGCAACCGAGCCGATGGACTCAAGCTCCTTCAACTCAGCCACTTATTATAAGTGAATTCCCGAATGGCTTATCCGTCAGTTTTTTAAGTCTATTTGTTCGTCTTGTGGGTGCAGCCATCCCGATTGCCCCCACTCATCCAAAACAGCCAACAGGGTTTCACTAAATTGTTGAATTTGCTTATGATTTAGAAATCGTTGATCAGCCAATGAACGCAGTGCTCGGGCATCCGCACCTGCACAACGCCAACTTTCCCCATTGATATAAACGTATCGCTGGTCGTACAGCATTTTGGTTTTGCGATCCAACACAAGGCCTTTTTCCAAGTCCTGAGGGCCTTGGGTTTCAAACCAAACCTGCGCCTTTGGCTCGCTCAGCCACTCACCCAAAACTTTTTCACTGGCATGCTTCTGACGCAATGCACTTTCAAGCGCATGGTGGGCAAAGGCTTGCAGATGCTCTGGTATGCGGGCCGGATGATCGGTTGCTGCTTGGGTTTGATCGCGGTAGCGAGCCGCTTCTTTGACCACATCCATGTCAGCGAAACGAGGCAACAACTGTTGCGCCAAAGCCTGTGGGGTTTGCGCTTTAAATCCAATCGAGTAAGTCATGCATTCCCCCAAGGCAACGCCCTCATGGGCGCACTGTGGAGGCAAATACAGCATGTCGCCAGGGTTGAGCACCCAAGTTTCTTCGGCCTTGAACTTGCGCAATATTTTCAAGGGGACGTCATCTCGCAAGGAAAGGTCTTTTTGTTGGCTGATACGCCAGCGACGCTGTCCATGCACTTGCAACAAAAACACGTCATAGCTGTCAAAGTGCGGCCCCACCCCACCTTGGTCGGTCGCATAACTGATCATGACGTCATCCAAGCGAGCGTCGGGAATGAAACGAAATTGGTTCCGCAGTTGCGCAACACGGTCGTCATGTAAATCGACGCCTTGAACCAACAGCGTCCAATGGCTTTGCTTTAGGCTGGGCAAACTACGTTTCCCAAACGGCCCTGATCGCATACGCCATTGTTGGCTGGAGGCGTCTTGAATGACCAAGCGTGACTCCACATCCTGGGATTGCGCCAATGCAAACAAAGCTTGCCTGCTTAGCAAAGGCGCCATGAGAGGAACAGCTTGGCGAATCAGCAAAGGCTTTTTTTGCCAATAACGGCGCATAAAGCTCTCGGCGCTCAAGGTACCCAGCAAGGGGTGGGGCAAGGTCTTTTTCAAAGCGTTTCTCCAAACTGCGACAATTCTGCCCCATGAACATAACACCAGACTGCGTTGTTGCCCTGACATGGTTGCTTAAAGATGCCCAAGGCCAAATCTTGGATGAACTTGATGATCCCGTGGAGTTTTACTTGGGGGGGCACGATTTGCTCGAAAAAATCCAAGTGGCTTTGCATGACCACCAAGTCGGCGACCAATTGGATTTGCATTTGGAGCCTGAGGAAGCCTTTGGAGACTTCAACGAAGAGTTGATTTTTTTAGAGCCGCGTCATGCATTTCCTGCTGAGCTTGAAGAAGGTATGACCATAGAGGGACATGCCCTCCCCCAAGACTGCAGTCCCGATGTACCCAAAGACGTGATCTACACCGTCACCGATGTGTACCCTGAGCATGTGGTGCTGGATGGCAACCACCCACTGTCGGGCATGGCTTTGCGAATTTCACTCACCATCACAGGTGTCAGAGCCGCCACAGAACAAGAAAAAAGCCACGGTACTTGTGGATCTGGCTTTTTCTCTGTGCCCACCCTGTCTGGCAACGACACGCTGCACTAAGGTCTTATTGCTTGCCAGTTGAACCGTAGCCACCTACACCGCGTTCAGTGGCGGCCTCAAATTCGTCCACCAGGTTGAACTGCGCTTGCACCACTGGCACGATCACCAATTGGGCGATGCGCTCCATGGGCTCGATGGTGAAAGCCACATCACTTCGGTTCCAAGCACTCACCATGAGTTGGCCTTGGTAATCGCTGTCAATCAAGCCCACCAAATTACCAAGCACGATGCCATGTTTATGTCCCAAGCCAGATCGCGGCAATATCAGGGCAGCGTAGTTTGGGTCCTTCAAATGGATGGCCATCCCCGTGGGCACCAACTGCCAAGCGTTGGGCTGCAGGGTGAGCGGCGCATCCAAACAAGCGCGTAAATCCAAACCTGCGCTGCCTGCAGTGGCGTAGTTGGGCAACATGCTGCGCAAGCGCTCGTCCATGACCTTCACATCCAACTTCATAACTGATCCTTTGTGCTGATGCGACTGGCGATCTGGGCCATCAACTGCCGCGCCAGCGTCAATTTGGAGGCCCGCGGCAACTCTAGGGTGCCTTGCTCGTCAATCACCAGCAAAGCATTGTCATCTTGGCCAAACGTGGCAGGGCCCAGATTGCCCACCATCAAAGGCACGCCTTTGCGAACCCGCTTGGCCTGCGCCTGGGCTTGCAAATACTGGGTTTCTGCAGCAAAACCCACGCAATACAAAGCGCCTGCTTGGGCACGGTTACTTAAGGCCACATCAGCCAAAATATCGGGGTTTTCAACCCACTCAAAGCTTGGCAGACCGTCTTGCCCCTTCTTGATTTTTTCGCCCGCCACTTGCGCGGGTCGCCAATCGGCCACAGCGGCAGTGGCAATGAAGACATCGGCATGCTCGACCTGCGCCATCACAGCTGCGTGCATCTGTAGTGCTGAGCGAACGTCGGTACGCGCCACGCCGTAAGGCGTGGTCAAGCTGACAGGACCGGCCACCACGTGAACCTCTGCTCCCGCTTCGTGGGCTGCGCGTGCCAAAGCAAAAGCCATTTTTCCGCTGGACAAATTAGTGATGCCACGCACCGGGTCAATCGCCTCAAACGTTGGGCCCGCGCTGATGAGTACTTTTTTACCTTGCAATACTTTGGGCTGAAACAAGGCGGTTAATTCGTAAAGCAATTCATCGGGTTCCAACATCCGGCCATCACCCACCTCGCCACAAGCTTGGTCGCCTTGGCCCACCCCCAGAACATGGGCGCCATCTTGGCGCAATTGCGCCATATTGCGCTGCGTGGCGGGATGCGCCCACATTTCGCGGTTCATCGCAGGTGCCAGCAGCAAAGGAACCGTCTCCACGGGTCTGGCCAAGCACATTAGGCTGAGCAAATCATCGGCGCGGCCGTGCAAAAGCTTGGCCATGAAATCGGCGCTGGCAGGTGCCACCAACATAGCGTGGGCGTGGCGCGTGAGGTTGATGTGCGCCATGTTATTGGGTTCGCGAGGATCCCACTGCGACACATAAACAGGTTGATTTGACAAGGCTTGCATCGTGACTGGGGTGACGAATTGGGCCGCAGCTTCGGTCATGACAACCTGCACCGTTGCTCCCTCTTTCACCAAGGCACGGCATAACTCTGCGGCTTTGTAGCAAGCGATGCCGCCGCTCAAGCCCAGCACGATATGTTTGTTGGACAGATCACTCATGGGGCGCAATGTAGCAGAGCCCCTATAATTTCGCATTACCACCTCTAGGGAGCCTAGGCCCTCCCCTCCCGACATGACCAAATTTGTCTTCGTCACCGGCGGTGTGGTGTCTTCCCTTGGCAAGGGAATCGCCTCAGCCTCCCTCGCTGCGATTCTTGAATCGCGAGGCCTCAAAGTCACTTTAATCAAGCTAGATCCCTACATCAATGTCGACCCCGGCACGATGTCGCCCTTCGAGCATGGTGAAGTCTTTGTAACCGAAGACGGCGCAGAAACCGACCTCGATTTAGGCCACTATGAGCGCTTCATCACCACGCGGATGCGCCGCACCAATAACTTCACCACCGGTCAAATCTACAAAAGTGTGCTGGAAAAAGAACGCCGTGGCGACTATTTGGGTACCACGGTGCAGGTTATCCCTCACATCACCAACGAAATCCAAGACTTCATCAAACGCGGCGCGGGTGTGGGAACCGCAGACGCAGTGGATGTGGCGATTGTGGAAATTGGCGGCACGGTGGGTGACATCGAGTCCTTGCCTTTTCTTGAAGCCGTGCGGCAAATGAGCCTTCGCATGGGGCCCCATAACGCCGCCTTTGTTCACCTGAGTTATGTGCCTTGGATTGCCGCTGCTGGCGAACTCAAAACCAAACCCACCCAACACACCGCCCAAAAACTGCGTGAAATCGGTATCCAAGCCGATGCCTTGGTGTGTCGTGCGGACCGGCCCATTCCCCAAGAAGAGCGCTCCAAAATTTCGCTGTTCTCCAATGTCTCGGAGTGGGGCGTCATCTCCATGTGGGATGTGGACACCATCTACAAAGTGCCGCGCATGTTGCACGAGCAAGGCTTAGACGCACTCATCTGCGAAAAACTGCGCATCAACACCGCTCCCGCGTCTTTGAAGCGCTGGGATGATTTGGTGCAAGAAGTCGAGAATCCCAAGTTCGAGTTGCAAATCGCCATGGTCGGCAAGTATGTGGACCTCTCTGACAGCTACAAATCGCTCAATGAGGCATTGCGTCATGCAGGTATCCACCACCATGCCCGGGTCCATATTGAGTACATCGATTCAGAGGGCCTTGACGCGTCCAACATCGCCCAGTTATCGCGCTTTGATGCGGTCTTGGTGCCTGGCGGTTTTGGCAAGCGAGGCGTGGAAGGCAAAATTTGCGCGGCCCGTTTTGCCCGCGAAGGCAAGGTGCCGTATTTAGGCATTTGCTTAGGCATGCAGGTTGCCACCATCGAATACGCCAGGCATGTGGCAGGCTTGACGGGGGCAAACAGCACGGAGTTTGAACCTGACACACCTCATCCGGTGATTGCTTTGATCACCGAATGGAAAGACGCCGACGGCAAGGTGCAAACTCGCCATGCCAACTCCGATTTAGGTGGCACCATGCGCTTGGGCGAACAAACCTCGAATGTTGCGCCCCACACCTTGGCTCACCATATTTACGGCGACCACGTGAGCGAAAGACATCGCCACCGCTACGAAGCCAATGTGAATTACTTAGACCAGCTGCGCCACGCAGGTTTGGTTATTTCCGCCTTGACCCAGCGCGAACAACTCACTGAAATCGTGGAACTTCCTCAAGCTGTCCATCCTTGGTACATGGGCGTGCAATTTCACCCTGAGTTCAAGTCCACCCCTTGGGGCAGCCATCCCTTGTTCATCGCCTTTGTTCGCGCCGCCTTGACCTACCAAACCGAGCGTAAAAAATTGAAAGTGGTGGCATGAGACTGTGTGGTTTTGATGCAGGCTTAGACAAGCCTTTTTTTCTGATCGCGGGCACCTGCTCCATCGAGAGCTTGGACATGTCGCTTGATGTGGCTGGACAACTCAAAGACATTTGCATGGCTTTAGGTATCCCTTTGATCTACAAAGGCTCATTTGACAAAGCCAACCGCTCTTCAGGCAGCACCCAACGGGGCCTAGGCATAGACGCTGGCCTCAAAATTTTGGATGAAGTGCGCAGGCAGCTGAATATCCCCGTACTGACCGATGTCCACGATGAGTCGCAAGTCAAAACCGTAGCCAGCGTGGTCGATGTGTTGCAAACCCCCGCTTTTTTATGCCGCCAAACAGATTTCATTCGTGCGGTCGCCCAGTCGGGCAAACCAGTCAACATCAAAAAAGGCCAATTTTTAGCGCCTTGGGACATGAAAAACGTGGTGGACAAAGCCCGTGCAGCCGCACGTGAAAAAGGTCTGACTGAAGACAACTTTCTCGCTTGTGAGCGTGGCGTGAGTTTTGGTTACAACAATTTGGTGGCGGACATGACCAGCTTGGCCGAGATGCGGCACACGGGAGCGCCCGTGGTGTTTGATGTGACGCATTCGGTTCAAAAGCCTGGTGGCCAAGGCACCAGCAGTGGCGGTGCCCGCGAGATGGTGCCAGTGCTGGCCCGCGCAGGTGTGGCCGCCGGTGTAGCTGGGCTTTTCATGGAGACCCACCCCAACCCTGCCCAAGCATGGTCGGACGGCCCCAACGCTGTGCCTTTGAAACACATGCGGGCCCTGCTAGAGAGCTTGGTGGCGATTGACAAAGTCGTCAAACAAAGCCCGCTGCTTGAAAACCATTTTTCTGTTTGATTGTGATTAACCCCTTAGGCTTTGAAAGCCTGTTTCCCCTTGAGAAGAAAGTCAGAACATGAGTGCAATCGTCGACATCGTTGGCCGTGAAATTTTGGACAGCCGAGGCAACCCCACGGTGGAGTGCGATGTCTTGTTGGAAAGCGGCATCATGGGGCGTGCTGCGGTCCCCTCAGGCGCATCCACCGGCAGCCGTGAAGCCATCGAATTGCGTGACGGCGACACCTCACGCTACGGCGGCAAAGGTGTCTTGAAAGCTGTGGAGTACGTGAACAACGAAATCACCCAAGCTGTGATTGGCTTGGATGCCAGCGAACAAGCGTTTCTGGACCACACCTTGATCGACCTTGACGGCACAGACAACAAAGCCCGCTTGGGTGCCAACTCGATTTTGGCGGTGTCCATGGCGGTGGCCCGTGCGGCAGCCGAAGAGTCTGGCCTGCCCTTGTACCGCTATTTCGGCGGCATGGGTCGCATGCAAATGCCTGTTCCCATGATGAACGTGGTCAATGGCGGGGCCCACGCCAACAACAACCTCGACCTGCAAGAGTTGATGATCATCCCCGTGGGTGCGCCCAATTTTCGCGAAGCCTTGCGCTACGGTGCCGAAGTCTTTCATGCGCTGAAAAAAATCATGAGTGACAAAGGCATGAGCATTGCCGTGGGCGACGAAGGTGGTTTTGCGCCCAATGTGCCTGGCCACGAAGCGGCGATTCAAATGATCTTGGACGCCATCGACAAAGCTGGCTTTACTGCAGGCGAGCAAATCGTGCTGGGTCTCGATTGCGCCGCCAGCGAGTTTTACAAAGACGGCAAATACCATTTGGAAGGCGAAGGCTTGGTACTTGATGCTGGCCAATGGACCGACATGCTGGCAACTTGGGTGGACAAATACCCCATTCTCAGCATCGAAGACGGCATGGCAGAAGGCGACTGGGATGGCTGGAAGCACATCAGCGATCGCCTGAACAAAAAAGTGCAATTGGTGGGCGACGATTTGTTTGTCACCAACACCAAAATTTTGCAAGAAGGCATAGACAAGGGAATCGCCAACTCCATCCTCATCAAAATCAACCAAATTGGCACTTTGAGCGAGACCTTTGCTGCCATTGAAATGGCCAAACGTGCCGGTTACACCGCCGTGATCAGCCACCGCTCGGGCGAAACCGAAGACTCCACCATTGCCGATATCGCGGTGGGCACCAACGCCGGGCAAATCAAAACCGGCTCGCTCAGTCGCTCTGACCGTTTGGCCAAATACAACCAGTTATTGCGCATTGAGGAAGATCTCGGTAGCATCGCCACCTACCCAGGCCGAGCGGCCTTTTACAATCTGCGCCACTGAAACCGACCGAAGTAGTATCCATGCGTCGTCCCGTTCCCCTCATTCTGCTCACGCTGTTGGTGGTTTTCCAGCTGCAGCTGTGGTTTGGGCGTGGCAGCATTCCCGATGTGTGGCGTCTTCG
>CAMCWS010000017.1 GCA_945882755.1 Bordetella parapertussis
GGCACCATGAATTCATAAAAGCTCTGGTTTTGCTTGCGCGTGTCTGCGTCGGGGTGATGGTGCGCAGCGTCATAAGCCGCGGCTGCCACGGCCGCCATGGCGCGGCAACCTTCGGTGTAGGCGCGCATGGTCATGAGCATGCGGCGCACATCGGGGTGGTGGCTGATGGGGGCCGCCGCCTTGATGCTGCCGTCCACGGGGCGGGACTGCACACGGTCACGGGCGTATTGCGTGGCCTTTTGGTAGGAACGCTCGGCAATCGCGATGCCTTGCACACCCACCGCGTAGCGGGCAGCGTTCATCATGATGAACATGTACTCTAGGCCACGGTTTTCTTGGCCCACCAAGTAACCCACCGCGCCGCCGTTGTCGCCATACTGCAGCACGGCAGTGGGGCTGGCTTTGATACCCATTTTGTGCTCGATGCTCACGCAATGCACATCGTTGCGAGCACCCAAAGAACCGTCTTTGTTGACCATCACTTTGGGTACGACAAACAAGCTGATGCCCTTCACACCTTCAGGCGCACCGGTGACCCGTGCCAACACCAAATGGATGATGTTGTCGGCCATGTCGTGTTCGCCGTAGGTGATGTAAATCTTGGTGCCAAACACCTTGTAAGTGCCGTCGGCTTGCGGCTCGGCACGGGAGCGCACCATCGACAGGTCCGAGCCGGCTTGGGGCTCGGTCAGGTTCATGGTGCCGGTCCATTCGCCGCTGACCAATTTGTGCAGGTAAGTGGCTTTGAGTTCATCGCTGCCAGCTGTCAGCAAGGCTTCGATGGCGCCGTCGGTCAGCAGCGGACACAACGCGAAACTCATGTTGGCGGAATTCAAAATTTCGCCGCAAGCCGCACCAATTGTTTTGGGCAGGCCCTGCCCGCCCATGTCGGTGGGGTGTTGCAAACCTTGCCAACCGCCTTCGGCGTACTGTTGGTAGGCCTGCTTGAAACCGGTGGTGGTGGTGACCACGCCGTCCTTCCAAGCGGATGGGTTTTTGTCCCCCTCCCAGTTGAGGGGCGCCAGCACGTCTTGGTTGAAACGGGCGCATTCTTCCAGCACCGCTTGGGCGGTTTCCATGCCTGCGTCTTCAAAGCCGGGGATCTTGGCGATCTCGTCCAAAGCAGCCAAGTGCTGCATATTGAAGAGCATGTCTTTGACGGGGGCGGTGTAACTCATAGTGCCGCCACCAGTTCAGGCACAGCCACGAATAAATCGGCTTCCAAACCATAGTCGGCCACGCTGAAAATAGGGGCTTCAGGGTCTTTGTTGATGGCGACGATGACCTTGCTGTCTTTCATGCCGGCCAAATGCTGAATAGCGCCACTGATGCCGCACGCGATGTAGAGCTGGGGAGCCACGATCTTTCCGGTCTGTCCCACCTGCCAGTCGTTGGGCGCATAGCCCGCATCCACCGCCGCGCGGCTGGCACCCATGGCGGCACCCAATTTGTCGGCCAAGGGCGTGATGACCTCGGCGAATTTTTCCGAACTGCCCAAAGCACGACCACCCGACACGATGACCTTGGCGGCGGTGAGCTCGGGGCGGTCGTTCTTGGCGATTTCGCTGCCCATGAATTGGCTTTGCGCACCTGCGTTGGCGGCGCTCACGGTCTCCACCGCAGCGCTGCCGCCTGTGGCAGCGGCGGGGTCAAAACCGGTGGTGCGCACCGTGATGACCTTGGTCGCGTCGGTGGCTTGCACCGTGGCGATGGCGTTGCCTGCGTAAATGGGGCGCTCAAAGGTGTCGGGCGAATCCACTTTGGTGATATCGCTGATCTGACCCACATCAAGCTTGGCAGCCACGCGGGGCGCGATGTTTTTGCCACTGGCGGTGGCGGCAAACAAGATGTGGCTGTAGCCAGAGGCCAAGGCCAGCACTTGGGCAGCCACTTGCTCAGCCAAGCCGTGGGCAAAGCCGTCGGCATCGGCGTGCAGCACTTTGCTGACACCGGCAATGTGGGAAGCAGCTTGGGCAGCGGCGGCAGCGTCTTTGCCGGCCACCAACACATGCACATCGCCGCCACAGGCGATGGCGGCGGTGATGGTGTTCAAGGTGGCGGGTTTGATGCTGTGGTTATCGTGTTCAGCGATGACAAGAGAGCTCATGATGGGGTGTCCTGATGGAGTTCTGGGGCGTTCAAATGACTTTGGCTTCGTTCTTCAGCTTGTCGACCAAAGCGGCCACATCGGCCACTTTGATGCCAGCGCTGCGCTTGGGCGGCTCGCTCACTTTGAGGGTTTTGATGCGCGGTTTCACATCGACGCCAAGGTCTTCGGGTTTGAAGATATCGAGTTGCTTTTTCTTGGCCTTCATGATGTTGGGCAGCGTGACGTAGCGCGGTTCGTTCAGGCGCAAATCGGTGGTGATGACCGCAGGCATGGTGAGCTTCAGGGTTTCCAAACCACCGTCCACCTCGCGGGTGACCAAGGCGTGTCCATCGGCCAATTCCACTTTGGAGGCGAAGGTGGCTTGCGGCCAGTTGGCCAACGCGGCCAGCATTTGGCCGGTTTGGTTGCAATCGTCGTCAATGGCTTGTTTGCCCAAGATGACCAAACCGGGCTGTTCTTTGTCGGCCAAGACTTTGAGCAATTTGGCCACCGCCAAGGGTTGCAGTTCTTCGGTGGTTTCCACCAAAATGCCGCGGTCAGCCCCGATGGCCATGGCGGTGCGCAAGGTTTCTTGGCACTGAGTAACGCCACACGACACCACGATGACCTCGGTCAAAACGCCCTTTTCCTTCAAGCGAACCGCCTCTTCGACAGCAATTTCATCAAAGGGGTTCATGCTCATTTTGACGTTGGCGATGTCCACGCCGCTTTGGTCGGACTTGACCCGAACTTTGACGTTGTAATCCACCACGCGCTTGACCGCGACCAGTGCCTTCATGGGTTTTCTCCGAGAAATTAAGGGTTTGCAAGTTGACGTTACGTCATTCTAGACGAAACCGAAAGTATTTAAGAACGACCGTGCTTTTTTACACCCAAACGGGAAAAGTCTTTTGAATTCAAGGAGATGCAGGACGCCAAAAACCCTGTTGCGGGGCTTTGGGAAGCTCTATGCCGGCTTGTTGCAAAGCCTGCACGACAGCGGTGTTGATTTGGGAGCGGGTCATTAAATTGCCCGCCTCGGGGTCGCTGACCCACGACACCAGAGTGAACTCCAAACCAGCAGATTCAACCTTGCTTAAAAAAGCCTGCGGCGGCGGATCGCGCAATACCCGATCGCTTTGCAAGGCGGCAAGGCTGAGCAGGCTCAAGACCTGCTCGATGTCGACATCCACGCCCAAGGAGTAGGTGCATTGCACCGCGATTTGCGGGTCACTCAAGGACAGGTTATCGACCCGCTGGGTCAGCAGCATCTCGTTGGGGATGATGGATTCGCGGCCACTGGGGTCACGCAGCAAGGTGTAACGGGTTTTGATGTCGGTGACCCGCCCTTCCAGGCCATCGACCTTGATGTAGTCGCCAATGCGTACCGAACGCTCGACCAAAACCACAAAACCGCTGACATAGTTGGCGGCCAGTTTTTGCAAACCCAAACCCAGGCCCACACCAAATGCGCCACCCAACACAGACAAAGCCGTGAGGTCTACCCCCACCGCGGACAGGGCGAACAGCAAACCCACCAAGAGCAGAACCGCTCGCAACAAATTGGCCGCGACTTTGCGCATGGACAAGTCGCTGACGGCTTGTGACAACAAACGCTGCTCAATGGTGGCTGACAACCACAGGCTGAGCATCAACACCAAGCCACACGACAACACGCCTTCGAGCAAAGTACGAAGGTCTAGCCGCACCTTGCCAAAACTGAGTTTGATCTGCGCTAGCTCCTGCGCCACCAAGGGCAGCAAGTCGGTAATCCATAGCACCGCCACGCCCCACGCCAACCACGAAATCAAGCGTTCGGTCAGCTGCGCCAAGGGCGACACCGGAAACACCGCCATCAATACCCGCGCACTCAGACGAATCAAAGCCAGCGACAACAACACCGGAATCGCCAGTTTGAACAGCAAGGGGGTTTGGTGCTTAAGAAATATCACCTGCGCCACATAAGCCAAAGCCAAGGCAGCCATCGGGAACAACACCCCATCGACCACACCGCGGCCAAACAGCACCGAGGTTTGGGTGGCAAAACGGCTGAGCTGGTAACTGATCAGCCATGACAGCAAGAGCGCTATGCCCAGCAGGGCCAGCTCTTTCAAGAGCAAAGGTTGAACCTCGGTTTGCAACCAAGGTGCGAGCAGAACATTCAAGGTATCCATCTGAAATTAGCTTAACACGCAAGGGTGACCACAGGCTTGGCTACACTCGAAACCCATGACCGTATTTCGCACCTTTGTTTCACGCTGTTCTGCCGCTTGTTTGGCTGTGGTTTTGGTGGTGGTAAGTACCCCCGAATGGGTCGCTGCCCAACCAGTCCAAACACCAAAGACCCAAAAAGTTCAAAAGAAAGCCAAGCCCAAAGTTAAAGCCAAGGCCAAAGCCAAAGTCAAAGCCAAGGTGGTGCTTGGCAAGGCCTTGGGCAACACACCCGCAGTGAAAGCCTTGGCAAGCCGCTTGAGCGCAGAGCATCAACTGCCCAGAGCATGGGTGCAACAACACATCGCTAAAGCCCGTTTGTTGCCACAGGTGCAGCAAATGGTCTTGCCGCCCCCCTCGCCTACCGCCAAAAACTGGCAAGCCTATCGAGCCAGGTTTTTGCAAACACAGCGCATACAAGCCGGTGTGGCTTTTGCCCGGCTGCATGAAGAAGCATTGAAAAGCGCCGAAGCTCGCTACGGTGTGCCCACTGCTTATGTGCTGGGTGTGTTGGGCGTGGAAACCTTTTATGGGCAACACCAAGGGCAGTTCAAAGTGCTGGACGCTTTGGCTACGCTCAGCATGGCGTTTCCCAAAGAACACCCTTATGCCAGCGAGCGACAAGCATTTTTTGAAAGCGAGTTGGGCCACCACTTGAAGCAGTTGCGAACACAGCCTGCTTTAAAGAATCAGCTGGGCAGTTATGCAGGTGCCAGCGGTTGGCCGCAGTTCATGCCCTCCAGCATTGCCAAGTTCGCTGTGGATTTTGATAGCGATGGGCGTATCGATTTGTCACGCAGTGCGGTGGATGCCATTGGTTCTGTGGCGCATTACTTTCAAGCCTATGGTTGGCAAACCGGCATGCCCACGCACTTTGAAGTGAAGGTCAATGCCAACGAGGCCGATTTGGCAGCGCTTTTGGCGCCTGACATCGTGCCGACTTGGACGCTTTCACACCTGCAAGACAAAGGTGTTGGGGTGCTGGAAGCCTCTGGCTATGCCAAGCCCTTGGCCTTGGTACAACTGTTTAACGCCGAAGAAGAGCCCTCTTATGTGGCGGGAACAGACAACTTCTTCGTGATCACCCGCTACAACCGCAGCAGCTACTACGCATTGGCTGTCATCGAATTAGGCCAAGCAGTTTCGCTGGCCTTGGCGCCTTGAGTTGTACCTTTGGGGGCGGCTTATTTATAGACAGCCAGCAAGGGGATGGTTTGCGAGTAAATGCCTGGTGTGGGTTCTGCAGCCGCATCTGAGCGAACAAATTGGGCAGACAACACAATAGATTGTGAGGCCGTGGCGGTGATCAAACTTGCATTGGCAGCACCCGACATCAAAGGACCGCTGTAACCTAGGTCACCATCCAGAGGCAAAGCTTTGCTTGCATCTGCAAGTTGTGTGCCGACACCACCCTTCAAAAGAACCACTGCATTGGTTCCGCCATTGCCTGATGTCACACCGTTTACCAAAACGCCCTTGGTACCTGTTATGTAACTGATTTGGGTTTGGGTCAGGTTCAAAGCCAAATCCCATTTTCCTGTAGAACCTAAATTGCAATCGGCTGAATTAGACGATGTACTTTTCACCGAAAAAACAGCACCTACAGCCGTGGCAGAGGTGGCTGAAGTTACAGCTGGCACTGCACCGGGAAGCACTGTTCCTAAATTAAGGAATTTGGTGCCTTGTACGCCAGTAGCGCCCACATCGCTGATGACAATGTTGCAAGTTGAAGCCGAGACCTGTCCACCAACCACCACACTGCCCGTGTCAGCGGCGTGCGATAGGCTGAGCTGGGCGGCACATGCCATCAGAACGGCAGTAGATAAAACGCTTTGAAAATGCTTACTTGATGGAGCCATGGTGTTTACCTCTTTGTTAGTAATTGCTAGGTACTACATTTTTGTTAAAAAGTAGTTAATAGAATACTAATACAAGGATTTGATATTTCAAATACCTTAGTGCTCATTTGTGTTGTTAATTTACATATTATTTAATATAAAAAGACAAATACAGGGCCTAAGTAGCTGATTGATAAAACAAATTCAGTTTTTGTCGACATGGCGAGGACACTCACGTCATGGCGAGCACACTCACGTCATGGCGAGCACACACCCGTCATGGCGAGGCCGCTAGGCCGAAGCCACCCCCGTCATGGCGAGCACACCCCCGTCATGGCGAGGCCGCTAGGCCGAAGCCATCTCGCGAAGCAGGTTCTTTTGCACCTTACCCATGGCATTGCGCGGCAACTCGCTCAGCACCACACACTGCTTGGGCACCTTGAAGTTGGCCAGTTGCGACTTCAAGGCCTGCAACAAAACGGCAGGGTCCAAGGTGACCCCAGCCTTCGCCAACACAAAGGCGCAACCCACCTCGCCAAAGTCGGGGTGCGGCACGCCGACCACCGCACTCTCCAACACACCAGGCAGATTGTTCAAGGCGTCTTCAATTTCCACCGGGTACACATTCAAGCCGCCGCTGATGATCAGGTCTTTGCTGCGACCCACGATGCGCACATACCCCTCGGCATCACGGGTGCCCATGTCGCCGGTGATAAAAAAGCCGTCCGCGGTGAACTCTTGCGCGGTTTTCTCGGGCATGCGCCAGTAGCCAGCAAACACATTCGCCCCCTTCACCTGGATGCTGCCCACCTCACCCAGCGCCACCTCTTGGTGCTGGGCGTTGGCAATGCGCACTGTGACCCCAGGCAGCGGGAAGCCCACGCTGCCGCCTACGCGGTTGGCCGGAGTTTGCTTCGTCGCTTCGCTCCTCGCAATGACGGGATCATCGGCGCGGTAGGGGTTGGAGGTGAGCATCAAGGTTTCGCTCATGCCGTAACGCTCCAGCACTGTGTGGCCGGTGCGTTGCTGCCATTGGGTGAAGGTGTCGACCAGCATGGGCGCAGAGCCCGAGATGAACAAACGCATACCCGCACAGGCTTGGGCGTTCAAGCCAGGCTGTGCCAGCAAGCGGGTGTAGAAGGTAGGCACACCCATGAACACCGTGGCGCGGGGCAAATCGGCCAACACCTTTTGCGGCTCGAACTTACCGTGCCACAGCATGGCGCAACCGCTGTAGAGCGCCGCATGGATGGCGACAAACAGCCCGTGGACATGGAAGATCGGCAAGGCGTGTAGCAGCACATCGCTGGCGGCAAAGCCCCAGTAGTGGTGCAAGCACTCGGCACTGCTGTGCAAATTGGCGTGGCTGAGCATGGCGCCTTTGCTGCGCCCCGTCGTGCCACTGGTGTACAAAATCGCCGCTAAATCGTCGGGGCGTCGCATGACAGGCATGTGCTGGTCGCTATGGTGGGCAGCGCGTTGCAACAAGCTGCCCTCCCGCTGGTCGTCCAAGGTCATCACATAGCGGCTGCCCTTTTGAAACGCCAGCTTGCTGACCCAACCGAAGTTAGCGGGGGTACACACCACCACCGCAGGTTCGGCGTCACCGATGAAATACTCCAGCTCAGCGCTTTGGTAAGCGGGGTTGAGCGGCAAAAACACATGCCCTGCCCTGAGTGTGGCGAGGTACAGCATCAGCGCCTCCACCGATTTGTCTACCTGCACCGCAATTCGCGACCCTTCAGGCATCTGCAGACTGTCCAGCCAATTGGCGAGCATGGCGCTGGCCCGCTCTAAGTCACGCCAGCTGTAGGGCAGGCCTTGGTCGGTTTCTATGGCGAGGGTGTCGAGGTCTTGGGGAAAGCCTTGGCGCAAGGCGAGGTAGAGATTGGCGTTCATGGCCGCATTTTGTCATTGTGAGCTTTGACGTCATTGCAAGGAGCGTAGCGACGAAGCAACCCCCGTCATTGCAAGCGCCGCGAAGCAATCCACAGCCACGTGCTGCAGGGTCGGCCGTAGCTGACGTTGTGCAAGCATGGAGGCGAGGCCGAACCTGCGGCGCGGGGCTGTGGCGAGATTGCTTCGGGGCTTTGCCCCTCGCAATGACGGCTAGTTCGCAATGATGAGATTGCTTCGGCCTGCGGCCTCGCAATGACAACTATTTTCGCAATGACGAAGCATTGGCCCACAACACCATGGCCACACCTATGAGCACCATGGGCACACACAGCCACTGCCCCATGCTCAGGCCCATGGACAACAGCCCCAAATGCGCATCCGGCTCGCGGAAATACTCGGCGATAAAGCGCAAAGCGCCATAGCCGATCAAGAAAGCGCCAGACACCCAGCCCAGCGGCCGTGGTTTACGTGCCAGCCACCACAGCACCGCAAACAGCAGCAGGCCTTCAAGCAAAAACTGGTAAATCTGCGAAGGATGGCGCGGCAGCAAACTGCCACTTTGCGGAAACACCATGGCCCAAGGAAGGCTGGCATCGGCAGCACGCCCCCACAACTCACCATTGATGAAGTTGCCCACCCGCCCTGCGGCCAAGCCCGTGGGCACGCAAGGCGCCACAAAGTCGGTCACTTCTAACCAATGCCGCCCACGCTTCCACGCAAGCAAGGCCATCGCAGCAATCACACCCAACATGCCGCCATGAAAACTCATGCCGCCTTGCCATATATAGAGCACCTCCAGCGGATGCTCAGCGTAATAAGCCGGTTTGTAGAACAGGCAATAGCCAATGCGACCACCTAAAACCACGCCAAACACGCCCCAGCTCATCAGGTCGTCCACGTCTTGCACAGACCACAAACCTTGCGCCTGCAAGCCTGCATAAGGCGGGTGGTTCAAGCGCCTTCGCGCCAGCACGATAAACAGCACAAAAGCCGCAAGGTAAGAAATACCGTACCAATGCACGGCAAGCGGGCCGATGGCCAAGGCCACGGGGTCGAATTGGGGGTGAATCAGCATGGTGCCTATTGTGGGGCAAGCGAAGCATGTTGCGAATTTACAAAAAATGAATACCTAAATCGCACAAATACAACAAAATTAACTTTTTATTGTTTATTTTTTAAAAAAACGACTACTTACTAGTGATTTTATTAAATTAGTTAAGTAGTATTCGTTTTGTGGATTTTGTAGCTTTAAAAGTCACAAATTTCATATTTCAACAGTTTTTTTAATTCAAAGGGGTTCTCAAATGGCTAAAAATTTCAAATTGCAAAACATCGTCTTTTCTTCCTTCATCTTTGCAGCTTTCATGGGCATTCAATCCCAGGCCGCGGCACAGTCAGCCAATGATTCAGCCACACTGACTGTCAAAGGCAAGGTCGTCTTGTCAACCTGCAGCGTTCAGTTCAGAAACCAAGGTAGCGCCACTGCCACGGATGTTGGCGCGGCAACGCTTGAATTGGAGACCATCAAAGCCAGCCAATTTACAGGAGGCGGTGCGAGCACGCCTGTCGGTGTTGGTACAGCAAAAGCCATGATCGTCACCTTGGGAACGGCGAATGGTGACAAGAACGCCTCAGCCTGCCAGCTGGGTGGGAATGCCAAATGGGATATGACATTGAGTGCTCAAACCACTCAGGTCGCTGGTACTTCCACATTTTTGAAATCTGCAACAGGCACAAATGCGCTGGTTGGCCTGAAATCAGCGGTGGTCACAACGCCATCATCTGGGACCGTAATGCTCAACCCCAATTGGCTACCTTTGAACGGTTCGGTCAATGTAGGCACTGGTAACAGTACCTTTTCTGCTACCAACCAAAATGGAATAGCCATTGCAGCGCAGTGGGTTCATGCAGGCACCACACCAACGGCAGGTGAGTTTTCTTCGCCCGTCACACTGACAGCTGTCTACAACTGATGCCTGACACATGGAAAGCTGCTGCTTCAGCGTGGTGTTACCGAGGCAGCAGCCACCTATGCATATGAATACTTAAATACCTTAAAAACAACAAAAATGCTTTTTTAAGTTCCCATAAATTAAAAAAGTAGCTGCCTGTTGTTGCAAATTTAAAAAGAGTAATCTAGTATTCATTTAAGACTATTTTTAACCATTAGGTTTAAGTTGTTGGGAACATTCAATTTTCTCTGTAATGGAAAAGGCCATGCTAAAAACTATCCGCGCACATCGATCAGCCTTCGCATTTTTGGCGTTTTGTTCACTGTCTTTCTTGTCTTTGAACACATCAGCGCAATCCATAGATACCGGAGTTTTGACGGTCACAGGGTCGGTACAAATTTCAACCTGCAGGGTGAACTTTCGAAACCAAGGTCAGAGTGGGTTTTCAGCCAATCCTGTTTTGGATTTGGGCAATTTCAAAGTCAGTGATTTTGAAATACCTGGTGCCAGTATCGGAGACCCTCGGGAAGTTACAAGAAATCCACCTAAGGTAATGGTGGTGAGCTTGTCATCCACCAACGACCAAAACCAGAGATGTACCTTAGGGGGAGATCAACAAAAATGGGATCTGCAAATCAGCAGCGCCACCACTGGAGCGGTTGGCCAAGGTCTAGGTCGATTTTTAAGTTCACCTTCAGGAACTAACGCGCTGGTGGGCATCAAAGGAGCGGTGTTAACCAACATTAACGAAAATGAAGCGACTTTCAACAATTTTTTGGATGTCAGTTCTAGAGCTATCAACGTCGGTACCGGCACCACCAGTTTTACTGCCACAAACACAAATGGTATTGCTATTCGGGCGGCTTTTATATCCGTCAACGCGACAGTAGGACCCACCGCCGGCATTTTCAATTCCCCCATCACCTTGACGGCCGTCTACCAATGAACGCCGCATTTCCAACACGCCAGCTGATGCACGCAGGCCTCACATTCCCAATAACTATAACTAAGCCGTACTTTTTGTCTGCCAACTTTCTTTCATTTCTTCACGTTTTCCAAAGAGGTATTCCATGAAAAAACGTTTCAATACACAACACCGTTCCCTCGCCGCAGCCACCTTGCTGGGCTTGGGTTTTATCCATCTTCACGCCAATGCCCAAGGTGATATCGCTGAAATCTTTCTCGAGGGCAAGCTGACTGGGCCAACTTGTACATTGATGGCCGTACCCCAAGCAGGCGGAGTAGTCACAGGAGCTGCAAACCAAAAAATAGATTTGGGTACCGGTAACTTAAATGATGCAAGCAACACTTCAGGTATTGGCAGTGCTATAGGGGCGAATTGGGATGTAGAAACCATCGTTTTTTCTTTAACCAGCGATGGCAAAGCTCCTACCGTCCCTCCCACTAACGCATGTAATTTTTTAGCCACCGGCACAGTTGGATGGGATATTCAGCTGGCAGCGGCTGACCCTACGCTGATACTGACCGATGGTGGAAGAACCTATTTGAAAAACGCTAAACCTAGCACTGAAGGCGGCACTGATGCGGTGGTGGCCTTGAAAGGCGGAGTTGGTGAGACTGCCACTATCGCCTTGAATTTGAACTCGACTGGCACTTACCTGTCCACAGGTAGAGCAGACGGCTTGTTTTCAGCTGCCTCAGACGGAAAGATGTCCTTGTCAGCCCAACTGGTCAATAGCAAAGCCACTGGCAAACCCACCGCAGGTCAGTATTTGACACCCATCATCCTGGCCGTTCAATACAAATAAGCCACAGCAGCCAAACCAACCGAAAGTCGTTGGCTGGACCAACGACTTTCACCCCAAGCCATGTCATTCACCTTGAAACACTTGTCATTGTCAGTCAGCCGTTTAGGGCATCAAGCAGCAACGCTTGCTGGTTTGGTGCTGGGTTTGCTTTTGATGACCCCCGCCCAAGCACAGTATGAAGACCTTGCCATCTCTGCCACCACCCTAGAGTTGACCGGTGGTTTCTACGAAGACCCCTGCGCCACGTTTTTGGTATCCAAGTTATTTAAAAACGCATATGTGACCAACCTGCCCACACTGAATACCAATCTTTTCCTCAGTGAAGCTTTTGGCCCCATCAGCAAAATCGACATTGAAATCAACACCTCGCTTCCAGAGGCAGGTTGCCTGCTGTCTGGACGCACCCCTGTGAAGCTGGTTTTTGACAGCGATTTGGCAGCGGTTGCACCACGCACAGGCTTGCTGCGCAACAGCGCCAACCTGCGACCCGCACAAAACGTGTTTGTGCAACTGGGCCTGATTGACACCGCAGGTGTTTTCACTCCCTTGGACTTGAACAAACCGCAAGCACTCAACACCGCCTTGTCCAAGCCCAGCAACGCTTTGGGTGCAGCCAGCACCTTGACGCTGGGCGTGCGCTATGTGGCGGCTCGCTCTTTTTTGGCACAAAACGCGAGACAAGCCGCAGAGGGGCAAGGTTCGCAGGATGTAAGTGCCGGTAATGTCGCGGTTTTTCTGCCCTTTTTGCTCAAGGTGAATTAAGGTGAACACGCCTGTTTCATCATCAAACACACACTTTTCAGGCGATTTCGCTTTTTTTTGCCTGCAAATTCTGAAACTGAGTTTTTTTCAAAAGCATTGAAAAGCATTTAAAAACCCCTTCAAGGAGAACCCAAAACCCCGCTTAAGTTTGATGTTTGCCCAGCGTATTTAGTGCTAAAGCAGTTTTTGCGCCACGTCCTTTGTTTCGATTCAATCCACATCACAAGAGGTGGAAAACACCGATCGAAACAAAGGATCAACCATGAATCGCTTTCTAGCCCTGAATCGCTTTGCAACACCAGTGTTGTCAGTCATGTGGGCCTTGTCGGCTTCAACCGTACAAGCGCAAAACGGAATGTTGGAAATTTATGGCGTGATTACCTCCCCAGGTTGCACGCTCAGCCAACAAACCATGGCGCAGTTAAGCCCACACAGCCGTGTCAATGGCCAAGCCTGTGGTTTGACCAGCGGAACTGCCAACCCCATGTCAAGCTTGAACATTGCCATCGTAGACAAACAAACCCTGCCGACAAGCACGGGCACTGCTGACAAACAATTGGTGACACTCACCTACCGTTAACAGCAGCATCTGTTCTTTTCGGTGGGGGTCAATACCCTCAACCACCGAAAAGAACATGATGTACCCACTTTTTTCACCTTCAGGTTTTTCACTCTGCGCCCTCAGGGCGCAGATCTGCCTCGTCGCTTTAGGCTTCATGGCCTGCTTGCCTTTGGCGCAAGCCGACATGATCATTGAGACTACCCGGGTTATTTACCCCGAGTCCAAGCGAGAAGTCTCGTTCAAAGTGAGCAATGTCTCCAAAGAACGGCCAGCCTTTGTGCAAATGTGGCTCGATGACGGCAACGCTGCCGCCGCCCCTGAAGACGCCATCACGCCTTTTAATTTGACGCCCCCTGTGGCCAAGCTCAAAGCCGACAGCAACCAAGTGGTGCGTTTGGTGTTCACTGGAGAGCCATTACCAGCCGACCGCGAGAGCGTGTTTTGGTTCAATATGTTGGAGCTGCCGCAAAAATCGACTGCGGAAAACAAACTCAGCTTTGCAGTGCGCACCCGCATCAAGGTGTTTTACCGTCCCAAGGCACTCAAAGGCGACCCCACGGAATACATGGACAAGGTCAGCTGGAATGTGCGTCAAAAAGACGGCAACTGGGTGGCTGAAGGCACCAACCCCTCGCCTTTCAATATGTCGTTCTTCAGCTTGAACTTCGGTGAAAAAGGCAAATTTGACCTGAGCGTCGATGGCGGCATGATTCCCCCCAAAGGCTCGGCCAGCTTTGTGATTGGTGCAGTTGACAAAGTACCTCCCTCGTTCTCCGCCATCAAGGTCGATTTCATCAACGACTACGGCGGTGTGAATGCCAAAGAATTCCCCATCGCCGTGCGTAACTAAACCTGCTTACCCATGCGCCTACGCCCCACGCTTATCTTCACGCCTTACCTGTCCGCTGTTGGCGCAGGCATGGTGACGTTGGCCATGGGTATGCAAGCAACGCAAGCGGTAGCGGCCGACACATCAGCGTCCACTTTCGATGACGAAATTCAGCTCAGCGTACTCACCCGTTTAGAAGTTCGCACCATTCAGATCGACCCCAATCTGCCTTTACGAGTGCAACTCGAAGGCGAAGCGTTTGCCGGACAAGTGGTGCAGGTCGAGCAAAGAGGCATGGTCATCCACGAGCAACAACTGCGCGAAGGTGCGTTTCGTATCACCACCACGCCACCTTTTCTGGACAAAGGCTCGCCCTTGACGGTGCGGCTACAGTCTCCTCGTCAGGCCGAAGAAAACACGGTGTTGGCACTGGAACCCAACCAGCGCCGCGAGCTGTATGCCAAACGTCCCGAACTGCTGGCCTTGGCCCCCAAAGCCAGACCTGTTCCCCTTAAAGACAAACTGCCGTTGTCCAAATTAGAAGAAGACGTCGAATTCGATGTGGATTTTTTACGCGGCAAGGCGTTTCGCAACTTAAGCCCTGCTGAGGTGAAAAAGCTGGGTTCAGTGCGGCCTGGCAATGTGGACACGGATGTTTACCGAAACGGTAATTTGGTGACCAAAGGCATTGTGCGCTTTGCCTCCAAGACCAAGGACGATAACGCCAGTGCTTGTATTTCTCCCGCCTTGTTTCAACAGCTCGGTGTTAAACCCAACTTCATCAGCCCCAAAGGCTTGGCGTTGATCAAAACATCTTCAACGCCCAACGACTGCTTGTTCATGGACGAATGGGTGGCAGGTGCCACCAGCGAATTTGACAGCAGCGATTTACGCCTTGACATCACCATTGCCCAAGCTTTTTTAACCCGCCAAATTCGCCAAAGCGTACCGCCCGAGATGCTGACCCGTGGCGAAAACGCAGGCTTTGTGAACTACAACCTAAACAACTACAGCGCTCAAGGCTTTAGCTCTAACTTTTTAGGCCTTAACTCTGGCTTCAACCTCTCGGGGTGGCAACTGCGCCACACCAGCTACCTGTCACAAAACCGCACCAGTACCCTCAACACCAGCCAGTACGTGGCCGGTGAAACCGTGGTCAAACGGCCACTGATAGACATGAAGGCCAACTTGGCCTTGGGCGACACCAGCACCAACAGCCCCATCATTGGCTCCACCCCCATACGCGGTGTGCGACTGTCCTCAGAAGAAGGCTTGATGCCTGACGAAGAACGCGCCTACCGCCCAGTCATCAAGGGTGTGGCACGTACCAATGCGCGGGTACGTGTTTCACAAAACAACACCGTGTTTTTCGAGCAAACCGTGCCACCTGGCCCGTTTGAATTCGATGACATCAACCCCGTTTCATCGGTGGGCAATTTGCAAGTGGTCATTGCCGAAGCAGACGGTTCCCAGCAAACCTTTACCGTCCCCTACAGCCCAAGCGTTGGCAGGCTCAACCCTGGTTCTTTGCGCTACAGCATTGCCACCGGCCTGTACCGTAATTTCACAAGCACCCAAAACACCACGGTGGTGCAAGGTTATTTACGCTATGGCTTCAACGACTTCACCACCCCAGGCATGGAAGTGCTGTTCGGACCCAAATACCAAAACGTTGGGCTGCAAGCCAGCTTCAACTCTCGCTTGGGTGGTTTGAGTTTCAACACCTTGTTTTCACATTTCGACGCCTCCACCGGTACGCGCAGAGGCTATGCCCACAACGCCACCTACAACGCCCCGACCATGGGTCGCTTTTCAGCCTATGCAGGCGGTGGACGTCAGTCTTTGAAATACACGACACCCAGCACAGCCTTGTCAGATGGCAGCAATGCTTTGTTTACCAACGACAGTTACAAATACAGCACCTATGCAGGCTTTGGCTTAGGCCTAGACAGCTGGGGCGGCTTGAGCCTAGGCGCCACCCAACAAAGCAGCTGGACAGGGGTGGGCAGTCGGCAAATTCGCTTGGGCTACAGCGTGAACATTCGCCAAATGTTCCTTGGCCTGAACCTAGACCGCACGAATTATTTCGATAATCGCACCCCACTGGAGAGCTTGAGCGTCTCCGCATCCATTCCCTTGGACTTTGGCTCGGTGCTGGGCAGTGCCCGTGCGGGTTACAGCAAATTTGGCGACGCTGAGCCTACGCAAACTTTGTCTTACTCGGGTAATTCGCAGGAAAACAATTTCAGCTACAACCTCAGCCAATCACAAACCGGCAGTTTCGGCACTTCCAGCGGATCAGCCAACTGGCAACACCGTTATGGCAGCTTGGGGGCTTCGCTGTCTTCATCCACTGGCGGCGGCCAACAAACCGGTTTAAGCGCCAATGGCGGCGTGGTTTTGCACAGTGGCGGCGTCATCTTGGCTCCTAGTGTGGGCGACACCTTTGCGATTGTCGAGTTACCCAAAGGCGAAGGTGCAGGCCTGTTGGGCAGCCAGTCCCGCATCAACAGCAGCGGTTTTGGTGTTGTGCCTAACCTCTCTCCCTACTACCTGAACGATGTGCAAGTCAGCTTGGAAGGCGCACCTGCAGAGCTTGAAGTGGACAACGCCAGTCAAAAAGTGGCGCCTGTTGAGGGCTCTATCGTGCGTTTGAAATTCAACGCCACCTCGGGGCGACCTTTGCTGATCGTGTTGCAAGCCAGCAATGGCGTACGCATTCCCATCGGCGCCACCGTCACCGACAGCCTAGGCAACGAGGTGGGCACAGTCGGTCAAGGCAGCCGCGCTTTGGTGCGGGTGCAAGCACCCAAAGACCGTTTGAAAGTGGTGTGGGGCGACAAACTGGACGAAACCTGCATCGTCGAATACGCCCTTGAAGCCAAACAAACCGCCAATGCCACAGGCTTTACCAACTTGAAGCTGAAATGCGATGTAGGTGGTTTGGGCGAAAAAATTGTGACATCTGAAAAATAGGCAACAACCATGACCAAAAAAATCTTTTTAAGCACCTTATTCCTGATCCTGGGTTATAGCTCTATGGGGCAGGTGCAGGCCGGTGGGGATAGGCCGCCGGGCTTGACATATTGCGTTTTCGATACGAAATTTTTACCCGCCGATAAGGGAAACGCCAGCAAAGTCGAGGTCAATGACAAAGGTCATCTTGAGGTGACCACCTCTGATAAAAACACGTTGACAGACTTTACGATTTGGATGGTGACAGACGTTGAAATGCGTTCTGCCTACCGAGGTGGCGACTCCTGCTTTTTTTCGCCTATGGCCGCTGGGTCCAGTTACACAGTCGGTAATTTAAGCGTCACAACACTGAGTGAAACCCATTCGGGATGCGGCTTCTGGATTGGCAAGCCCGATGGGAACCACACCTACAAAGGCCATGCCGTTAATTTTTCAGTTCCAAACGCCTACGCCTATGAAATTTGGGGATGCAAGGGCACAGTGACATTAAAACTTCAAGTGTCTGTAAAAGACCCTACGCAGTCCTTTAGGACTAGGACACAAAAAGGCCAATTGTTTGATCCTCGCTCTCCTCTTCTCAAAACCACTTCTGGTCAAGTCAGCAGAGACCTGAACGGTGCTTACGAATCCAATATGACATTTCCGCTCTTTGTGAAAAGCCAAGATTGCTTCGTGCAGCTTCGCTCAAAGGTCAGCGCCAACACAGCAGCCCCTGTGCAGCAAACATTCAGTGCTTATTGGCGTCAGTGGTTTTCTCAACTTGCCGCCTTGGCTTAACTCGTAAAGGCGCATTTAATAATGAACAAAATTTGGCATAAATTCTTTTTGTTAGCAGTATTGAGCTTCATGCCAATGTTGAGCCAAGCGTTTTGCACCACCACCTCGTCATTTGGAACCGGCACATTTACGCAACAAGCTTACCCGGGCGGCGTGAGGCTGGTTCTCACAACTTCAGCCGTGTTAACTGGAACAATGAACTGTTTCATCTCGCCTACCGCTTTGACGCCAGCTGGGGGAATCAGTGGAGAACCCACAGTGGTCAAAAAAAATGGCGTGACCGTTGATTTCTCAAAGGTCAAAGTTTCTGTTGTTTCAAGCATCATCAGCAACTGTACTATTCAAGATCAAGGCTCGTCTAAGATCATCCTCGTCAGCCAAGGTGGTAGTGGCTGCGCAGGGCAGACAGTTAATTTGCGCATTGAATACCTGCTAGAAGGCACCAGCACAACCTCAGCAGATGTTGATTTTTTTATACCCAAAATATCCTCTGTTGCTGATCGTGACCAACCCACAACCACTTCCACGGCCACTTTCGCGGTAGTAAAGGTTCCAAAGTCAACCAATCCCACTTGCAATTTCTTGATAGACCCGCCGAACATCACACTTGAACCGATAAGACTTTCGGATATCACAAATTTGAACGCTGGAACAGCCATAGAGGCCGCGCAAAAAAAAGTCAACCTCACTGTCAACTGTGCAGTAGGTGCTTTGTCTGCCGATGCTACCTTTGTACCGCAATTTTCACCAACGAAAAGCGCAATTTTGACGGGCAGCAGCCATGTTGCTTTGAATGATGGAACTGACAATGGCGTTGGATTTAAATTGCTTGACCCATCAAACGCTGTCATTGAATTTAAAAAGCCCCTCTCTTCCCAACAGAACAAGTTTATTTTTACACCGACTCTTGGAACTGTGACTAAGGCTTACACCATCAAATATGCCAAAACATCGAACGCAGTGAAGGCGGGGCCAGTCACTTCTTCGATCACGATCACCTTTTCCATACTTTAGTTGTCTGCCGTTTTGTAGCGTGAATTTAATGATTGAGAGATAGATCGCTTCGTCGCTACGCTCCTCGCGATGACGCAAGTCTCAACACTTCCTCCGATGACGCAAGTCTCAACACTCCCTCCGATGACGCAAGTCTCAACACTCCCTCCGATGCCGCAAGCAGTAACATTTCTCCCGATGATGGCCTTGGGACACGGCTAAACTACCCGTTTTCACCCGTGCAAAGCGAGCTCCCATGGCCACCTCTCCCATCAAAATCAACCGCCGCTCGGCCAACATCACCGAAGGCAAATCCCGCGCACCCAACCGCTCTATGTATTACGCCATGGGTTACCAAGAGGGCGACTTTGTCAAACCCATGGTGGGCGTGGCCAACGGTCACTCCACCATCACGCCTTGCAACAGCGGTTTGCAAAAACTGGCGGACGCTGCGGTGGCGGGCATTGAAGAAGCGGGTGGCAACGCGCAGATTTTTGGCACTCCCACCATCTCGGACGGCATGAGCATGGGTACCGAGGGCATGAAGTACTCGCTGGTCAGCCGCGAAGTCATTTCCGACTGCATTGAAACCTGCGTAGGCGGCCAGTGGATGGACGGCGTGGTGGTGGTGGGCGGTTGCGACAAAAACATGCCTGGCGGCATGATGGGCATGTTGCGTGCCAACGTACCAGCCATCTATGTGTACGGCGGCACCATACTGCCCGGTAGCTATAAGGGCAAAGACCTGAACATCGTGAGCGTGTTTGAAGCGGTAGGCGAAAACTCTGCTGGCAAGCTGTCTGACGCTGACCTGCGCGAAATCGAAATGCGTGCCATCCCCGGCACCGGCTCTTGCGGCGGCATGTACACCGCCAACACCATGTCTTCTTCGTTCGAGGCGCTGGGCATGGCCCTGCCATACTCCTCCACCATGGCCAACCCGCACGACGAAACGCAAAACTCGGCGAAAGAAGCCGCCAAGGTGCTGATCGAGGCCATCAAAAAAGACCTGAAGCCCCGCGACATCGTCACCAAAAAAGCGATTGAAAACGCGGTGGCAGTCATCATGGCCACGGGTGGTTCCACCAATGCGGTGCTGCACTTTTTGGCCATCGCCCATACCGCTGAAGTGGATTGGACGATTGACGACTTTGAGCGTATGCGCAAAAAAATCCCCGTCATTTGCGACTTGAAGCCCAGCGGCAAGTACCTGGCTGTCGACCTGCACAAAGCTGGTGGCATTCCCCAAGTGATGAAGGTGTTGCTCAAGGCTGGTTTGTTGCATGGTGACTGCATGACCATCACCGGCAAAACCGTGGCAGAAAACTTGGCCGATGTGCCTGACGCCCCCCGCGTCGACCAAGACGTGATTCGCCCCATCGACAAGCCCATGTATGCCGAAGGCCACTTGGCGATTTTGAAAGGCAACCTCTCGCCCGAGGGCTGTGTGGCCAAAATCACCGGTTTGAAAAACCCTGTCATCACTGGCCCCGCCCGTGTGTTTGACGACGAGCAGTCTGCGCTGAAAGCGGTGCTGGACGGCAAGATCAAAGCAGGTGATGTGATGGTGCTGCGCTACTTGGGTCCCAAAGGCGGCCCTGGCATGCCCGAAATGTTGGCACCCACCAGCGCCCTGATTGGCGCAGGTTTGGGCGAAAGCGTGGGCCTGATCACCGACGGTCGTTTCTCGGGCGGCACTTGGGGCATGGTGGTTGGCCACGTGGCGCCCGAGGCGGCGGCTGGCGGCAATATCGCCCTCATCCATGAAGGCGACAGCATCACCATCGATGCACACCAGTTGTTATTGCAATTGAATGTGGCGGACGACGAAATCGCCAAACGCCGCGCCGCATGGAAAGCCCCCGCGCTGCGCTACAACCGTGGTGTGCAAGCCAAGTTTGCCCACAACGCCAGCAGCGCCAGCAAAGGCGCGGTGCTTGATTTGTTCTAAAAGGAAAACCCATGAAACGTGTGATGACAGCCACCCTGCTGGCCGCTTGCTTGGTGGCTCCCGCCATGGCCAGCAAAGAATTAGCACAAGCCAAAAATTGCTTGGGCTGCCATGCGGTGGAGAGCAAAGTGGTCGGCCCTTCTTTCAAAGAAGTGGCCGCCAAATACGCGGGTGACAAAGCGGCACCCACCGCCCTCGCCGCCAAAATCATCGCTGGTGGCGGTGGTGTGTGGGGTGCCATACCCATGCCTGCCAACCCGCAGGTGAAAGAGGCCGAAGCTAAAAAAATCGCAGCCTGGATTTTGGGCTTGAAGTAACTCGCTTAGTCATTGCGAGGGGCAAAGCCCCGAAGCAACCTCACGTCATTGCTAGCTGAGTCATTGCGAGCGGCCTTTAGCCGCGAGGAGCTAAGCGACGTGGCGGGAAGCAATCTATAGGCGCATGCCGCAGGCTCGGCCTCGCCTCCATGCTTACACAACATCGGCTACGGCCGACCTGCGACACACGCCTTCCCAGATGCATCCCTTCATCCCAAAGCTTTGTTTTGCGAAAGCTTTGTCATTGCGAGGAGCCGTCATTGCTCGCTCCGTCATTGCGAGCGAAGCGAAGCAACGAAGCAATCCCCTACACGTCGTTACCAGCCAGATTGCTTCAGCCCTGCGGGCTTCGCAATGACGGGCATCGACGTCTCACGCCATAGCGCTAGTTCGTACGCAAAAAGATTCACGGCAAAGGCTTGCGCTGCAGGTCGGCCGTAGCCGACGTTGTGTAAGCATGGAGGCGAGGCCGAGCCTGCGGCGAAAGCCTTGAGGGGGATTGCTTCAGCCCTGCGGGCTTCGCAATGACGGCTACTCGCAATGACGGGGCGAGCAATTACGGCTTGAGGTATTCCTTCAAAATGCCCGCACCCACGGTGTACTTGGGGTCCACAAAGTTACCCAAACGCACCTTGCCGCACTGGCTGAGCATCATGTAAGCGTCCCATCGGTCAAAACCAAACTCGGCTTCCATCCACAAAACCAAGTCTTTGTAAGCAATGCGGGTGGCGTCTTCCAAAGGCCGCGCACTGCCTATGGTCATGATCATCTCTTCGGTTTCCAAACGCGGCCAATTGATGGCCCAGTTTTTAATCAGGTCCACTTGGATGGTGGTGGTACTTTGAAACTCCACCGCCGTGCCACACACCTCGCCGTCGCCTTGACAAGCATGGGCGTCGCCAATGAACACCCTTGCGCCATCGGTGCAGACAGGTAAATAGGTGATGCTGCCTGGCCCCATATCGGGCAAATCCATATTGCCGCCGTGGGTGTCGGGCGTCAAGGTGTTGATGGAGTCGAGCATGGGCGAGCAACTCAAGGTGCCAATGTGCGGTTTGTAAGGCAAGGTGACCCGCTTGCTCCAGTACACGCCTTTTTCATCCACATCGATCTTGCGAACAATCTCGGGCAAAGGTTGCGTCAGCAGAGAGGTGAACATGGTCGCACTCAAAGCGCCGAACTCGGGGATCATGGCGCAGGTACCGCGTGGATTGGGGCCACGAGGTGCTATCGATTCGATGTACACCGCGATCACATCGCCAGGCTGAGCGCCTTCGACCATGATGGGGCCGTTTTGCGGATTGACAAACGGCATGGTCAGCACTTTGGAGGGCAGGTCTTGCTCGGTTTTGACCTTGCCTTCAAAGGCGTCGCGGGTTTCCACAATGATGCGGTCGCCAGGCTTGACACTCAACACCGGCTGCGAATACGGGCCAATGGTGTAGTGGTAATTACCTTGCTTGGCTTCGGTCAGCTCGTGGGTAACGGCTTGACGACCTTGGGCCACGCCGCGTTGGCGCATGATGGATTGTTCTAACCATGACATAGAGATACTCCTTTGAATCAAACTTGGGGGTGGTGGCGGTGCCAATCGGTGGCTTGCTGAAACGCCCAACCAGCGCGGATGATCATCTCTTCTTCGAAATGACGTCCCACAAACTGGCAACCAATCGGCATACCTTGGGGCGTGAAACCTGCGGGCAGTGTGATGGTGGGCTGACCTGTCATGTCAAATGGGCAGGTGAATTTCAACAAAGCGCTGAGCAGCTCGGCATCGGTGGCCAATTTGCTCATGCGCTCCCAGCTTGGCGCGGCAATGCCGGTGGTGGGAATCAGCAGCAAATCGATGTCTTGGAACAAGGTGTCTACGCGGCCTCTGAAGTCGTGGCGGCGCAAAATGATTTTTTGGTAATCCATACCGCTCAAGGCGTGACCAAGGTCAATCAACCCCGCCAAGCCAGCGCCGTACTCTGACTTGCGAGAGGGGTAAGTGGCCTCATGCGCCACCGCCGTCTCGGCGCCGCACAAGGGAAACCAGTCGTCAATGGCGTGTTGTGGGTCGGGAAACTTCACTTCCTTGACGATGGCGCCTTGCGCTTTGGCGACCTCGATCATGGCCATGAACGCTTGCTTGCTGGGCTCGTCAATGCCTTCCAAGCTCCACTTCAAATCGATACCGACGCGTACCCCTTTGAGGCCCTTGTTCATGCTGGCCAAGTAATCGGGTACGGGCAACAAACTGGCGGTGGGGTCTTTGGCATCTGCACCTGCAATCACACCCAAGATGGCGGCGGCATCCGCCGCACTGCGGGTCATGGGTCCCAAGTGGTCAAGCGTCGCGGCCAACTCGAAAGCGCCGAAGCGGCTGACCCGTCCCCAAGTGGGTTTGATGCCGGTGATGCCATTGGCGGCACACGGAAAACGGATCGAGCCGCCAGTGTCTGAGCCCAAGGAGCCGTAGCAAAGACCCGCGGCGGTGGCCACGCCCGAGCCGCTGGAGGATGCGCCTGGCCACTGCCCCGCTCCCCAAGGGTTGACGGGTGGCGTGATGTTGGGGTGGTGGTCGGCGTATGCGCCTTCGGTCAGTTGCAACTTGCCCAAAATGACCGCGCCCGCTTCGCGCAGTTTGCGCACCACCGTGCCGTCTTCTGTGGGAATGTTGTTGGCGTGGATGGTCATGCCAGCGGCCGTCTTGGTGCCAGCTGTCCAACACAGGTCTTTCACTGCGATGGGCACACCATGCAAAGGTCCTTTGATTTGTCCTGCACCAATGGCTTTGTCTGCCGCTTGTGCATCAGCCAACGCATGGTCGGCCATGACGGTGGCGTAGCTCTTCAAGCTGGGGTCAAGCTGCGCAATGCGAGCCAGCTGCGCTTGGGTGGCCTCGACCGAGGAAATTTGGCGGGATTGGATCTGCTTGGAAATATCGAGCAGTTCTGCGTAATGTGCTTGTTCTTGACTCATTGGCTTCCCCTTAATGGTGAAGCCCATTGTGCTTTAAGCGCACATGACTTGTCTATAAATAATTTTCCAATTCAAGTAAATTCGCGAGGGTTGGTCCGCCCCAGCTTGTCATCGCGAGGGGTATTTGTCCGCCTCATCTTGTCATCGCGAGGCGCGTAGCGCCGTAGCGATCAAGCCATAATGCCCTTTCTCTCCACATGACCAGCCCGTCATGCACCGACTTGAGGCACTCCCATGAGCACATCCCGACGCTGGAAACACCGCCCCGAAGGCTCAACTTGGGGCGACTTTGGCCCCGATGACCAGTTCGGCCGCATGAACTTGCTCACCCCCGCCAAGGTCTTGCAAGGTGTTGCCGAGGTCAAACATGGCTTGAGCTTTAACCTGAGCTTGCCCTTGGACTTCCCCGGCGGCTCGGTGCTCAACCCCCGCCGCAGCCCGCCTGTGCTGCGCCCCACGGTGCGAAACGGCAAACCGAATATGAACTATCAAATGTGGTGCGACGACCCCTTGTGTACCGATGTGATAAGTGACGATTTGGTCATCATGCATTTGCAGTACAGCACGCAATGGGACAGTTTGGCGCATGCAGGCTCCATGTTCGACGCTGATGGCGATGGCGTACCCGAAGCGCTGTATTACAACGGCTTTCGCGCAGGTACCGATGTCATTGGCCCCGACCACAACGAGGGGGCCGGTATTTTTGATTTCATCAAAGTGCCGCGTGAATCCACCTCGTATGCCAAAGCTTTGGGTATCGAAAAAATGGCCGAGCGCTGTGTGCAAGGTCGTGCGGTGATGATCGACTTACACGCCCATTTGGGCAACACCGGTGCAGTGGTGGGCTACGACATGCTGATGGACATCATGGCCAAAGACAAGGTGGTGGTCGAACAAGGTGACATGGTGTGTTTGCACACCGGCTTTGGCGAGGTGCTCTTGGGCATGAACAAACAGCCCGATGCTGCGGTTTTAGAAAAAAGTGGCTCCAGCCTTGATGGACGCGACGAGCGCTTAAAGCAATGGATCACCGACAGTGGCTTGATCGCCCTGATTGCCGACAACTACGCGGTAGAAACTTATCCTGCCCTGCCCCATGCGGGGGCTTGCGCGGCTCTTCCCCTGCATGAACATTGTTTGTTCAAACTTGGGGTTCACTTGGGCGAGTTATGGCACCTAACACCTTTGGCCAACTGGTTGCGAGCCAACGGGCGTTCAAGGTTTTTATTGACCGCACCGCCCCTGCGTTTACCAGGGGCGATTGGCTCACCCGCAGCGCCTATCGCCACGGTCTGAACGCTTGGCCGCTCTTTAAGTGGCGCAAACTTTTCTGATCAAGGCCTCAAAGAAGGATTTGGGCTGAGGTGTATACCAGCGGAAATAACGTTTTTCGGGGTCTGAAGATTCGGCGCCTTGGGTGATATTGCCGTTGCCCATGCGCCCATCAAAGTCGGTGAACTTGATTTGGCGCTGACGGTAAGTCAGGCATTGCACATGACGCACAGAAATACGTGAACTGGTGAGGTAGGCACAGCTGTCGCCTTTGCAGGCTTCTTTTTTGCCGGTGGGGTAGTCAGACATGGTGGTGACTTGTTTCATGCCATCGACATCGCTGATGCTTGCCAAGTCGATGTAATGGTTTTCACCAAACTCAGCATCTTGCATGATGGGTGTCCACTCCGCATGGGCGGCCGCTGACAAGGCAAACAAACTCAATACCAAAAATCGTTTCATATAGCACTCCAGTGGAGGGTCATTGTAGGCAGCTTCAACCATAACCTTTCAAGGTTGATGTTTCTTCAGGCAATCCATCACTGCTGGGCTTAATTCAAAACCTTGGCCGTGCTGCTGGGCTAACAGGCGGCAGTTGTTGACAAAGTTATCTAAACCTTCTGAGAAAACAAACTGCAATGCGCCCCCTGTCCATGCGGGAAAGCCAATCCCAAACATAGAACCGATATTGGCATCATGTGCAGAGGTCAGCACGTTTTCTTGCAAGCAGCGGGCCGTCTCCACCGCTTGGCGGTAGAGCAGTCGCTGCTTGATGCGCAGTTGCAGCGCTTGCGGGTCATCCGGCAAAGGTTTTTCAAAATGCAGCTTCAACCCAGACCACAAGCGCTTGGGGCTGTCTGTGGGGTAGTCATAAAACCCACCACCCGCAGCACGACCTAAGCGTTTGTGTTCATTCACCATGTGCTCCACCATTTGCTCGCCCACACTGGTGTTATAGGTCTTGCCTTCAGCTGCAAAGTCGGCACGGGTTTGTTCAATCACATGAACCGACAGCGACAACGAGGTTTCATCCAGCACAGCCAGCGGACCCACCGGCATGCCCGCAGCCAAGGCAGCGTGTTCGATCAAGGCCGCAGGAATGCCCTCGCCCAACATGGCCGCACCTTCCATTACATAGGTGCCAAACACACGGCTGGTGAAAAACCCCCGTGAGTCATTCACCACGATGGGTGTTTTGCCAATCGCCAAGACATAGTCGTAGGCACGTGCCAAAGTTTCATCGTCGGTTTGTGCGCCTTTGATGATTTCCACCAAGCGCATTTTGTCTACCGGCGAAAAGAAATGCAGACCGACAAATTTTGCAGGCCTGACGCTGGCTTTGGCCAAACCACTGATGGGCAAAGTGGAGGTGTTCGTGGCAAACACACCTGCTGCATTCATCACCGCTTCAGCTTCTTGGGTAACTTGCGCTTTGAGGCTGCGGTTCTCAAACACCGCTTCAATCACCAAATCGCAGTCATGCAGATCGCTGACCTTGTCGGTGGCGTGAATCAAGGGCAGTGCTTGCGCTTGCTGGGCCTTTTTCAAATCGACATCCAGAAGTACACAGGGAATGCTTTTCTTGGCAGAGGCCAGCGCAATACCTGCGCCCATCATGCCGGCACCCAAGATGCCTACTTTGGCGGGTTTCCAAGGCGCAAAACCACGGGGCCGCGATTGCCCCGCTTTGATGGCGTTTAGGTTGAAGAAGAACGCCGTGATCATGTTCTTGGTGGTTTGACTCACCATCAACTTGGCCAGTTTGCGGCTCTCGATGCGGGTAGCGGTGTCGTAATCGACTTGTGCCCCTTCGACCATGCTCTCCAAAATCGCTTGAGGTGCGGGGTACAAGCCATGGGCTTTCTTAAAGAGCATGGCGGTTGCCACAGCAAAACCATTGGCCAAGGCAGGGCTGTTGATACTGCCGCCGGGCATTTTGTAGCCCTTGCGATCCCAAGGC
>CAMCWS010000018.1 GCA_945882755.1 Bordetella parapertussis
ACGGCTTGTTGGTGCAAGACCTTGGACAAGGCGCTGATTTGGTTGCGCACTTCAGCAGCTTGTTCAAACTCCAAGCGTTCTGCGTGGGCCAACATGCGCTTTTCCAGCGACTGCATCACATCTTGGGTGTGGCCTTGCAGCAATTCGCAGGCACTTTGCACATCGCGTTGGTAGTCCTCTAGACTGACCATGCCCACGCAAGGCGCCGAACAGCGCTTGATCTGATGCAACAAGCAGGGGCGGTTGCGGTTGCGAAACACCGTGTCCTCGCAGGTCCGCAAGCGAAACACTTTTTGAATCAATTGAATGGCCTCGCGTACCGCCCATACGCTGGGGTAAGGGCCAAAGTAATCGTGGTGCTTGTCCACCGCACCGCGGTAATACACCACCCTTGGCGCAGCTTTGGGATGGGGATGACCCAAAGCATCGGGGGCGCCTTTTTGGGCACGGGTGATTTTCAAATAGGGATAGCTTTTGTCGTCGCGAAACAAAATGTTGTAACGCGGCTTGAGGGTCTTGATCAGGTTGTTTTCCAGCAGCAAGGCCTCGGCCTCAGAGCGGACCACCGTGGTTTCCAGACGGGCAATCTTGCCGACCATGTGGCCGATACGCGTGCCGCCATGGCTTTTTTGGAAGTAGCTGCTGACGCGTTTTTTCAGGTGGTTGGCTTTGCCCACATACAGCACTTGACCTTCAGCGTCGTAATACCGGTAGACACCGGGCAAGGGAGGCAAAGCGGCTACTTGCGACAGCAAGTCTGGATCGAAAGTATCGGGAGCACTCACGCTGCTATGGCAACCGATACCTCGCCCAAGCCAGGGTATTGGGCAGTTAAATATTGCCCCACAACCACTGGCACGGGAACCACACAGGTGCCGGTGATGACCACATCGCCAGCCTGCAGATGCATGCCGTAGCTGATCAGCTCATTGGCCAACCACGTCAGGGCCACACGGGGGTCGCCTAAAGCGTTGGAACCTTTTCCTAGCGCCACCACCTCGCCGCCACGGCTGACCTGCACGGTTTGAGCGACCAAATCCACACTGCGCCAATCGGTGGTGAGCGCTGCGCCCAGCACCATCTGACTGGCACAAGCAAAATCGGCGATGAGCTGAGCCTCGCCTGCAGTGACGAAGTCTTGGTAACGGGAATTGGGAATTTCAATGGCCAAATGCAAATCAGCCACTTGCGCCATGACTTGCTGCACCGTCAAAGTCGAGGCCCCCTGCGCCAGCACATTCGCCCCCATGCGAAAAGCAAATTCGGCTTCGATGACCTGCATGACATTGCCGCGCATAGAAACCGCAGCGCCATCGGGTAAACAACGCGAAGCCAACAAGCGCCCCGCCAAGGGGCCACTGACGCCAATGTGTTGCTGCCCTGCGGTGCTGGTGGCCGCGATTTTCCAACCCATGGCTTTGTCACCTGTGGCTACTAACAAGGCCTGCTGCACCGCATAGCCTTCGCCACGGGTTTGGGGACGCACGCTTGCCTCAATGGCTGCGATTTGGTGAGGCGCTTGCCACGCCGACAACAATTGCTGCGCGGCTGCCTGAGCCCCTACCATTGCCCGACATTGGGCATGGAAGCCCAAGGCTCTGCGGGTGGCAGTGGCGCGTTGGCTTGCAGCAACTCCACAGAAACGCCGTCAGGGGAACGCACAAAAGCCATATAGCCATCGCGGGGTGGGCGCAAAATCGTCACGCCATGTTGCTGCAAACGCTCGCAACTGGCGTAGATGTTGTCCACCGCATAGGCCAAGTGACCAAAATTACGACCGCCTTGCAGGACCTCGGGGTCCCAGTTGTGGGTGAGTTCGACTTGGGCACTGTGGTCGCCAGGGGCTGCCAAAAACACCAAGCTGAAACGCCCCGAAGGCACGTCTTTTTGGCGGATCACTTCAAGGCCTAAAGCATCGCGGTAAAACTTCAAAGAAGCATCCAAATCGGTGACACGCACCATGGTGTGCAAATAGCGCATATCAGGGAATCCGTGTGGACTGCCAAGAAATGAATTCCAAAGCGTTGTCCTTTTTCTGCCAAATGCTGGTGAAGCGCAAAACGACATTCATGTCATTTTCTTTGACCCGCACGTCATAGTTGCCAATGCCATTGATGATGGCAACACACCCATAGGTGCGAACGGTGACGTCTGAGCGGCGCATGACCTTGTACTTGACCGTGCCAGAGCGCATGGATTCGATATAAGAAGCTTTGTTGTCCAACACCGAGCTGGTGTGGATGTAAACCAACTCAGAAGAAAACAGCTTCTCCATGGCGGCAAAATCGTTGTTCATTTGAGCGGCATAGCGAACGTCTTCAGCCTTTAAGGCCTCATCGCTGCTGACGGGGGTGCAAGCCCCGCCTGCGGCTTGCGCCAAGCTCATGGATGCCCACGCCATGAAAAGTCCCATAGATCTCAAAATAAGACGCATCGCAATCTCCTCTAGATGTTGTGCGTCAATGATAGCTGACCACTTTTTTTCGCACTGCTTAGACGGATGGGTGCGCAGCTATGGCTGCTTTCATCGCTTGTGTAGCAACATCCTCCAACCAAGCAAAGTCCATGTGCTGATGCGCTTCGCAAAAAAACCAAGGCTCACGGGAATCAGGCTCTAGCATCACGCCTCGGTCTATCAACTGCCAGCAAAACGCTCGGTATAAATTGCTGTTGGTTTTGCGCCAGTCGCGGTAGGTTTGCGGCACCGTGGGCGTGAAATGGATACCCAGCATAGCGCCAGGGCCAGCAAAAGTGTGTTCAATCCCTGCTTGGGCAAAAACGCGTCCCAACAAATCGCGTACCCGCTCGCCCACGCTGTTCACGGTTTGCAGGGCATCGGTATGGGTCAAGATATTCAAGGTGCAATGCGCCGCACTCAGTCCCACCAAATTGGCGGTGTAGGTGCCGCCATGCACCACAGCGCCAGCATGGGCACCGACCACATCCATCACATCCGCACGGCCACCGAAAGCCGCCACCGGATAACCATTGCCCATGGCTTTGGCAAAGGTTGTTAAATCTGCATAGATGCCATACAAAGCTTGCGCCCCACCCTTGGCCACGCGAAAGCCTGACTTCACCTCATCGATGATCAGCAAAGTGCCATGCGCTGTACACAGGTCGCGCAAACGCTGAAGCCATGCTTGGCTGGCAGCAATACTGCCCGCATTGCCAATGATGGGTTCAAGCACCACGCAAGCCAGTTGGTGGTCGTGGCGCTGAAACAAGTCTTCCAGCGCCGCAAAGTCGTTCAACCCGATGATGTCGACCAGGTCATGGGTTTTGGCAGGAATACCAGCACCAAAGGGGATGACGTCAGGTGCTTGACTGCTGTGAGCGTCCCAGTTTTCGATGTCAGACTTCCACATCAGTTCGTCGTGCAAGCCGTGAAAGCCGCCTTCCACGGTGGCCATACGCTCTCGTCCAGTGAAGCCTCGGGCGGTTCGCACCGCCCCCATCACCGCTTCTGTGCCAGAGTTGGCAAAGCGCATTTTGTCTATCTGAGGGCATAAAGCCTTGATTTGCTGAACCACCGTGGTGTCAAGCTCGGTGGCAAAGCCCGTCAAGGTGCCGCCGCTTTGAATTTGGGCGATCACCGCTTGGTCTACCCGCTCATCGCCATAGCCCAAAATCACCGGCCCATAGCCCAAACGGAAGTCCACATAGGTTTTACCGTCCACGTCGAACAGCTCGCAGCCCTTGGCCCGCTGAATAAACACGGTTCTGTCAGGCCCCCAATAGCGGTAGTTTTCCGCCACGCCCTCGGGCATATGTCGCATCGCCTCTTGAAGCAGTTCAGACTGACGGTTCATGGTTTCACCGCCTCGCCATGCGGGGGACGCAGCAACAAACCCACCCGCTCTTCCAACAACTTCACCACATGCAGTTCTGCTGCCTCATCTCCATAGCGGCTTCTTGCCTCTTCAAACAAAGCTTGCGCATGAGCGCCCATGGTGAGCGAATAGCCCTGCGACTGGGCAATTTGGTTGACCAACCCTAAATCTTTGCAACACAAGGCTAGGGAAAAACTCGGGTCGTAATGGCCCGCAAAAATGGACGGGATGTCGTGCCGCGCCACCCAGCTGTCGCCAGCACTGGAGGTAATGGCTTCTTGAACCACATTCAACGGCACACCCGCTTTGGCGCCCAGCATCAAGGCCTCGCCAATGGTGGCTGCACCCACGAACCACAGCAAGTTGGTCAGCAGTTTCACGGTGGCTGCATTGCCTGGTTTGCCGCAATGGAAAATCTTTTCGCCAATGACTTGAAAAATCGGCAGGTGTTTTTCGTAGCAGTCTTTGTCGCCCCCCACAAAGATGGACAAACGCCCCAAGGCCGCCATGTCCACCGCATTGGTGACCGGCGCTTCTAAAAAATGAACACCTCTTTCGCCAGCCGTTTGCACCAAGCGTTGCACCAAGTCCACCGAACTGGTGGACGTGTCAATCACCGTGGCACCTGCACGTACATGCGCAAGAACACCGTGTTCGCCCAGCATGACCTGGCTGACTTGAGGGGGGTCGGGCAGCGAGGCCATCACCACATCGGCTTGCGCTACGGCGTGCGCTACGGTGTGGGCTTGCTTGGCACCCAAAGCCACCAAATTGGCTGTTTTGTCAGGCACCGAATCCAGCACCGTGACGTCATAGCCTGCGCGAATCAAATTCGCAGCCATGGGGTTGCCCATGTTGCCAACACCGATAAAGGCCAGAGTTGGCAATGGGTTCATGATTTTTTAAAGGTCAAAAACTGCGGTTTGTCACCCGAATAAGGCTGGTAGCTAAAGCCAAAAACTCCGAGCAAATCCAAAGCTTGGGCAAAGGAATAGGTACGGTATTGAATCGTCTGCGCCATCAAGGTTGTGTCGCCATCGGCCAAATAGTAATGTTTGGTAAAGCCATTCTCACTGGGTTCAATTTTTTGGGAGTACATCATGCCGTTCGAAATAGGACTGGCGTAATCATGGTGCGGGCCTTGAACGCCCAGCAGCAATTGCCCACCCGCTTTGACATGCTGCGCCAATTTGGATATACCCTGTCGATTGGGTTCTTCTTTAGCAATGTGGCTGACCAAAAAGGGTTCTTTGTCACCATCGATCACAAAGTACCAAACGCCACCGTAGGAAAAAGCCAAGTCATAGCTTTGGTCTAGGTGTAGTTCAGTCACATTCTGGTTTTGTAATGTGATTTGGGGGAAAATTTGTAAGCGTTGCTGGGCAATGGACAACATGGCTTGGGTTAAATCCACACCAGTCAAGGCTAGGCTAGGTTGACGCTTGGCCAACGTTTCCAATATCAAACCAGTGCCACAACCAATTTCAAGGACTTGGGAAAAAGGCAAATGCTGAACCAAGTTGTCTACAATTTTGTCGTAATCATAATAACCAGATGTCATGATTAAGTCGTAATAACCAGACATATTTGTGTAATCGCCCATTGTCTTCCCTGGTAAACATCTAACCTAGAGTTGAGAACGCCCTTAATTTGCAAGGGTTCTCAAAATTTGGGGCAAGCATATCAGTCTTAAAAGGGCACGCATTTCTGCATCAGCCATGCAATGACTTGAGTCGCCCATCTAGAATGGGCCTATGGATAAACCAAACGTCTGTACTTACTGCAATTTGTCTGAGTCGCGCATCATCGACCAAAGTCCGCTGACGTTGGTGTTTCGCGATGTCTTTCCAGTCTCACCGGGCCACACCCTGATCATCCCGCGCCGTCATGTCGAATCCTATTTCGACCTCACCGACCAAGAGCGCGAAGACATGACTTTCATGATGATGCGAGCCAAAAATGCCCTCAAAACGGAGCTAAGCCCTCAAGCCTTCAATATCGGCATCAACGAAGGTTTTGCCGCAGGTCAAACCGTCGCACATATCAATATGCACTTGATTCCCCGCTTCAAAGGCGATGTCACCGAACCACGCGGCGGCATCCGCTGGATTTTTCCGGACAAAGCTGTTTTTTGGGAAAAGAAACCCGCCACAGTCACCACAACAGAAACAAAATGAAAAAAAACTTCATCTCAAAACAACTGACCATCGCCACCCTTATTTTGTCGTTTGGAACGGCACTGCAGGCTGCAGAACTCAGCAACGACGACCGGATTTACCAAGCCACCTTTGGTGTCATTACCGCCTTTGGCTACAAAATGCAAATTGACGCCGACCCTATTTGCAAAGGCAAGGCCTACCCTGATTTCGATCTGAACCAATTTTTGAATGCCATCCCCAAGGATTTCCTCACCCGCCCGGGTCAGCGTGAAGGCATTGCCAACCAATTCAAAGGCTATTTCCAAAATATCGACACCCTGCAACTGCCGTCGGGACAAACAATTCCTGTGTCTTACCAAGAGTTGAAGAAAGGCACGGCTTTGTTGCTTCGCAAAGAAACCGAAAGCAGCGATGTGTCCGATTTATGCCAAAAAATTTACGATGACGCCGACAAAATTTTTAAAAAGCAAATCCAGAGTATTCAACAGTTGATCGTGAAAAAATAAGGCTTGTCCATGAAACCCCACCTTGGCTTTTCCACTTTGACCCGTACCCGCTTAGCCATAGCTCTGATGGGATTGTTGCTCTTGGCCGCCTGTACCCAAGAGCAACAAAATAAAATTGGCCGCGGAATCCAAAACTGGACCGGCACCGATGGCGTACTTGAAGTTTATGCTGGCGATAAATTGGTGCGCCGCTTCCTGAAGGTGGACAAACTCAGTACAGCTTTGGGAACAGATGACGGCAAAGCCCGCGACTACCGCTTCGGGTATGGAGTTTTAGACGAAAACCTGAATATGCTAGCCGACCCCAACGAAAAACGTGTCTATTTCGAATTCAGCAGTTATTCAAATATTGTGTTCTTTGAAAACCCAAACTGAACAAGCTGGGGGTTTTTAACCAGCAGACCAGTTGGGTTTTCGCTTATCCAAAAAAGCTTGAAAGCCTTCTTGAGCGCTGTCTTCCATCATATTGCAAGCCATGGTTTGTCCCGCCAACTGATATGCCGCGCTCAAACCCATCTCTAGCTGTTGGTAGAACAAGGCTTTACCTAAACGAACTGCAGGCTCGGGTTTGGCTACGATCTTGAGGCACAACTGCAAAACCGCCTCAGCCAACTTATCCGCCTGCACCACTTGGTTAATCAAACCACGCTCTTTGGCGGTATCGGCATCGATAAAGTCACCAGTCAACAGCATTTCCATCGCCTGCTTGCGGTGCATATTGCGACTCAAACCCACGCTAGGGGTGGAACAAAACAAACCGTAGTTGATGCCTGACACTGCAAACCGAGCATCTTGGCTGGCCACAGCCAAATCACACATGCTGACCAACTGGCATCCCGCCGCGGTGGCAATGCCTTGTACTTGCGCAATCACGGGTTGAGGCAGATTTTGAATACGCGACATCATCCGACTGCACTGCGCAAACAATTGGGTATAGAAATCGTGGTCGGGGTGGTTGCGCATTTCACGCAAATCGTGACCGGCGCTGAAGGCGCGGCCCCCTGCAGCAATGACCACCACGCGAGACGAGGCGTCTTGCGCCACCGTTTGCAGAGCGTCGTCCAAGGCGCTGAGCATCTCGCTGGACAACGCATTGAAGCTGTCGGAACGGTTGAGCACCAAACGCGTCACGCCAACTGCGGGCGATTCCCTTAAAACCCAATCGTTCATGGTGTATCTTCTCCTGTGAAACCTGTCTTTTCTCTGCGTCCATGCCACCCAACCAGCCAGCCTTGATTTATCTCGGGCTAAACGACCCGCTGCCAGACCCCTCAATGGCCTGGGATCGCTCCCATGGTGTGGAGGGCTTACTGGCAGCCGGTGGCGGACTGTCTGTGGAGCGTCTTCGGGAAGCTTACAGCAAAGGCTGCTTTCCTTGGTTTAGCGCAGGTCAACCCGTGCTGTGGTGGAGCCCTGACCCTCGAATGGTCTTGCAGGTTGCGCATTTCCGCTTTCACCGCTCCCTGCGGCAATGGATGAAGGCACATCAAAATTGGGAAATCCGTATCGACACCGCATTTGATGCAGTCATTGAGCATTGCGCGAATGCGCCTCGCCCTGGGCAAAACGGCACATGGATCGTGGCGGACATGGTCAGCGCTTACAAGGCCTTGCATGCCGCCGGTTTTGCCCACAGCGTAGAGACTTGGATAGATGGCCAGCTTAGGGGCGGTCTTTACTGCGTCAGCATTGGACATGCCGTGTTTGGTGAATCCATGTTCAGCTTGGTGCCCAATGGCTCCAAAATCGCCTTGGCTGCTTTGGTGGCTTTTTGTAAAGCCCACCAAGTCAGTATGGTGGACTGCCAACAAAACACCCCCCACTTGGCTTTGATGGGAGGAGGCGAGCTACCCAGACGTGAGTTTCTTGAACATATCCGCGTTGCCCAAGCGCTGCCCCCATTGCGCTGGCAATTCGAGCCTTTATACTGGGCTGAACTTTTAACACCTACCGCTTCGCCGTGACCCATCTCAAGGATTTGCCGCTTCAATCGTTGCAGTTTTATGCAACAGCGCCCTACCCTTGCAGCTACCTACCCGATCGACAGGCCAGGTCCCAGGTGGCCACCCCCAGCCACCTGATCCATAACGATACCTACTCTGAACTGGTCGCCAAAGGCTTTCGCCGCAGCGGCATGTTCACTTACCGCCCCTATTGCGATGGTTGCCGTGCCTGTGTGCCTTTGCGCGTCAAGGTCAATGAGTTCAAGCCTACACGCAGTCAGCGCAGAGCTTTAAAGCAGCACGAGAATTTGCAGCCGCGCATATCCAAATTGGTTTATGCCCCCGAGCACTACCAGTTGTACCTCGCCTACCAAAATGGACGCCATGCAGGTGGTGGCATGGACCAAGACAGCGTAGAACAGTACACCCAGTTTTTGTTGCAAAGCAGAGTCAACTCGCGTCTGGTGGAGTTTCGAAGCCCCGATCCGCAAACGCCTGAGGGTGCTTTGCGCATGGTGTCTATTTTGGATGTCCTCAATGACGGGCTGTCTGCGGTTTACACCTTTTATGACCCCTTGGCAGCCAAAGGCTTGGGCACCTTTTGCATACTCTGGCAAATTGAACAAGCCCGAACCCTTGGCTTGCCCTATGTGTATTTGGGCTACTGGATCAGCCAAAGTACCAAGATGAACTACAAAGCCCAGTTTGGCCCCCACCAAGTACTGATCGAAGGTGAGTGGGAAGACGTCTGAAACCGCTCTTGTAAGATATCGCCATGCGAAAAGTAACAGCAGGCCATAACCCTTCTCCCTCCATTCAGGTTCTAGAACGTATGTTCGCCCTGATAGATGTTTTGGCGGCCAAGGAAGGTTCTGCGACTCTGAAGGAAATCAGCGAAAAAACGGGCTTGCATCCGTCCACAACCCATCGCATCTTGAATGATTTGGTGCTGGGGCGCTACGTTGACCGCCCAGAGTCAGGGCATTACCGACTGGGAATGCGGCTGCTGGAGTTAGGCAACTGTGTCAAAGCGCGTCTCAATGTCAGAGATGTGGCACTGGAACCCATGCAAGATTTGCATCAACTTACCCAACAACCGGTGAACCTCAGTGTTCGTCAAGGGGATGAGATCGTCTATATAGAACGCGCTTACAGCGAGCGCTCAGGTATGCAAGTGGTGCGTGCGATCGGAGGCAGAGCCCCCCTGCACTTGACCTCGGTAGGTAAATTGTTTTTAGCCGCCGACGACAACGTGCGAGTCCGCGCCTATGCCAACCGAACCGGCCTGCCTGGGCACACCCGCAACAGCATCACCCAATTGGCCGCACTAGAAAAAGAAATTGCCAAATCTCGCCAGTCAGGCGTGGCCAGTGACAACGAAGAGCTTGAGTTGGGAGTGAGGTGCATGGCTGCTGGTATCTACGATGACCAAGGCAAGCTGATTGCCGGTTTGTCGATTTCTGCGCCTGCAGACCGGCTAGATGAAACGTGGTTGCCAAAATTACAGGACACCGCCCAGCAAATTTCACTGCAACTGGGTCATCCAACCCAGCCTTAGGAAGAAGCGAGCGGGTGGCGAGTTTCTACCCAGCGCCGAACGCGCTCGGCGTCTGCGGTGCGGCTGAACTTGCCAGCAGAGTCTAGAAAGATCATGATCAATTTACGACCAGCCACCTTGGCTTGCATCACCAAGCACTGACCTGCCTCGGAGATATAGCCGGTTTTTTGCAAGTCGATATCCCAGTTGGGATTGGAGACCAAGCGATTGGTGGAGCGGTATTTCAAAGTTTTGCGACCTACTTCGACTTGGAAACCATTTGAGGTAGACAACTCACGCAAGGTGGGATCATTCGCGGCAAAGGCCACCAAAGTAGCCAAGTCTTTCGCGCTTGATTGATTGCGGCTAGATAAACCTGTGGGCTCAGCGTAACGGGTGTCACGCATTCCCAGTTGCGCAGCTTTGGCGTTCATTTGCGCAATGAATGCATCAATTCCAGCGGGGTAAGTGCGTCCTAAGGCGTGAGCAGCACGGTTTTCGCTCGACATCAGCGCCAGATGCAACAACTCACTGCGAGTCAAGGTGGTGCCTGGGCGCAAACGTGAACCGCTGCCTTTTTCGGTATCGATATCTTCAACAGAAATGGTGATGGACTCGTCCATATCGAGATTGGCTTCTTGCACCACCAAAGCGGTCATCAACTTGGTGATAGAGGCAATCGGCAAAATGGCTTGGTCATTTTTGCTAAGCAAGACTTCCTGTGTATCTTGATCGATCACGTAGGCCACGCTGGACTTAAGTGCAATTTGATCGTCTTCGACTGAATGCAAGCCGGCCAGTTTGCCAAAAGAAGGGCGAGGAGGAATGGACTTTTGAACACGCGCTTTTTTCTTGGCAACGGCAACCTTCTTGGCAACGGCAACCGATTTGGTTTTCACTTTTTTCTTGGCGGTTCCCGCCTGAGAGGAAGGAGCCCAAGCCAAAAGGGCTGCAACGCAAAGCGCAACAAAAAAACGTGAGTTCATACTTTTCAACATGGTGTCCCGATGAAAGGCCTGATGAGCCTCGATGCACTAGTGTAGTGCGATTTAAAAATACACGCAAGATCAAAGACTTGCGTGTACTTTTTCAGGTAAACAGCTGGCAGTATTGCGGCAATATGCCAAAAACAACCGTCTGAATTAGCCTTGCGCCGCTACGCGTTCAGCTTTACTCTGCAGCTTATTCAAAGCACTTAAGTATGCTTTTGCAGAGGCAACCACGATATCAGGGTCGGCTCCTACGCCGTTGACAATGCGTCCGTTGTTTTGAAGCCTCACAGTGACTTCACCTTGGCTTTCAGTCGAGCCACTGATGGCGTTGACTGAATAAAGCACCATCTCAGCGCCGCTTTGCACATGCTTTTCAATGGCTTTCAACGAGGCATCGACGGGACCGTTGCCATGCGCTTCACACGAAATTTCTTTGCCTTGGTCGGTGATGACGATAGAGGCAAAAGGCATCTCTCCAGTTTCACTGTGTTGCGACAACTTCACAAAGGAAAACACATCGTTGTCATGCGAAATACTTTCTTCGCTGACCAAGGCCAAGATATCTTCGTCAAAGATATCGCTTTTACGGTCAGCCAATTCTTTAAAGCGACCAAAAGCCGCATTGGTTTCGGCTTCGCTGTCGAGTTCGACGCCCAAGTCCTGCAAGCGCTGCTTGAAAGCATTGCGCCCACTCAACTTGCCCAACACGATTTTGTTGGAACCCCAGCCTACATCCTCTGCCCGCATGATTTCGTAAGTATCACGCGCTTTCAAAACACCATCTTGGTGAATTCCAGAGGCATGGGCAAAGGCATTGGCGCCCACCACAGCTTTGTTGGGTTGAACCACAAAACCTGTGGTCTGACTGACCATGCGACTGGCCGCCAAAATATGTTTGGTGTCTATGCCAAGCTCAAGCCCGAAATAGTCTTTGCGGGTTTTGACCGCCATGACAATTTCTTCCAAAGAGCAATTGCCTGCCCGCTCTCCCAAGCCGTTGATGGTGCACTCGACCTGCCTAGCGCCGCCAATTTGAACGCCAGCCAAGGAATTGGCCACAGCCATACCCAAATCATTGTGGCAATGCACCGACCAAATGGCTTTGTCGGAGTTAGGTATGCGCTCTCTTAATGTCTTGATAAAGATACCGTACAGCTCAGGCACCGCATAGCCCACGGTATCAGGCACATTGATGGTGGTTGCGCCCTCAGCGATGACCGCTTCCAAAATGCGACATAAAAAATCCATATCGCTTCGGTAGCCGTCTTCTGGACTGAACTCCACATCGGCCACCAAGTTACGAGCGAAGCGAACAGATTGCTTGGCTTGCTCAAACACTTGGTCTGGCGTCATGCGAAGCTTCTTTTCCATGTGCAAGGCAGAGGTGGCAATGAAGGTGTGAATACGCGACTGTTTCGCGCCTTTGAGCGCCTCAGCGGCACGTGAGATGTCTCTGTCATTGGCACGAGACAAAGAGCAAACGGTGGACTCGGTGATAGCCTTGGCAATAGCCTTCACAGCTTCAAAATCGCCATCTGAACTGGCGGCAAAACCCGCTTCGATCACATCGACTCGCAAGCGTTCAAGTTGCCTGGCAATTCGCAACTTTTCATCGCGTGTCATGGAGGCGCCGGGGGACTGCTCACCATCACGCAAAGTGGTGTCAAAAATAATCAATTTATCAGCCATATTTAAGCTCCTGAAAATTCAATCTTCCGATGCAACCCGTTCAGCCCCAATGAAAAAGGCCCGATGCGGTAAGCAAACGGGCCTTGGGGAAAATTGCGCAAACGCTACTGATCCAGCCCGTGAAAGCTTTGAAGCAGTAGTAGAAGTGCAATATTCATGGAACAAATGTATCACAGCCTTGTGGAGCACCACAGCCAGAGTTATTTGAGGTCAGTGCAAGCCTTTTTCATCTGGCTCGTCTGTTGAGGTACTGATGACACTGGTGGGCAGGCCCTTGTACTTTCGCCATGCATACACCACATAGCCGCTGGTCCCATAGAAAAGAAACAAACTGAAAAGCACTGTGGGCGGGTGGATGTTGATCAAGGCGATGATCAGCGCGATGAAAACGATGACGGCAAAAGGCACACTTTTGCGCATCTGGAAATCTTTGAAGCTGTAGAAAGGGACATTGCTGACCATGGTCAAACCAGCATAAAGACACACCGCAAACATCAGCCAACGGTTATCTGAAGGTACAAATTCAAGATCGGTCATCAACCAAATAAAGCCCATCACCAAAGCTGCCGCCGCTGGTGAAGGCAAGCCTTGGAAAAACCGCTTATCAACCGCCGTGGTGTTCACATTGAAGCGAGCCAAGCGCAAAGCCGCACAGGCGCAATACACAAAAGCAGCAAACCAACCCCAGCGACCCAGGTCCTTCAACGCCCACTCGTAAGTGATGAGGGCAGGCGCAGCACCAAAGGACACCATGTCGGCCAAGGAGTCCATTTGCGCACCAAATTCAGTTTGGGTATTGGTCATACGCGCAACCCGACCGTCCAAGCTATCCAGAATGATTGAACAAAAAATAGCTATGGCAGACGCCTCAAAGTGGTTATTCATGGCCATCACGATGGCATAAAAACCGCCAAACAAAGCAGCCAAAGTGAAGAGATTGGGCAATACATAAATGCCCTTTCGCAAGCGGCTGCGAGGTTGTTCGTCGATGAGGTCTTCTGAATCTGGCATGGCCATGGCGTTAAAGGGTTGCGAGCACGGTGGTGGTGGCGCTGACTTTGTCACCAGGCGCCACTTGGGGAATAGCACTCAGAGGCAAATACACATCCACACGAGAGCCAAAGCGAATGAAACCATAGCGTTCGCCTTTGGCCAGCACATCTGTGGGATGCACATAGCAAAGAATGCGTCTGGCAATCAATCCCGCGACCTGAACCAAGGTAACCACATGCTGTTGCCCATTCACGGTGGCATCAATCACAACCGCATTGCGCTCATTCTCCGACGATGCTTTGTCGAGATCAGCATTCACGAACAGGCCAGGGAAATACTGAACAGCACGAACAACACCATCGACACTGGCACGGTTGCTGTGAACATTGAAAACATTCATGAAAACGCTGATGAGCAATGCATCTCGGTCAGCATAGGGGTCACGCACTTTTTCAATCTTGACGATACGTCCATCCGCTGGCGAGAGCACAGCGTTGGCTTGGTCAGGTACAGGACGAGGTGGATCGCGAAAAAACTGCAGCACAAACACCAAGATCACATAAAAAGGCAAGGAAGCAAGGCCAAAGCCCCACAGCATGGTCGCCAGCAGACTCAGCACAACGGCCAAGCCTATGAACGGCCATCCTTCACGCGCCAGAATGGGATGCGGGTAGTGGTTCATCAGTTACGGGTCTGATCGACCAGTTTATTTTTGGCAATCCAAGGCATCATGGCGCGAAGTTGCGCGCCAACAACTTCAATGGAGTGGTCGGCAGTCAAACGTCGACGCGCTGTCATGCTGGGGTAGCCAGTTCGGCCTTCCAAAATGAACATCTTGGCGTACTCACCGGTTTGAATACGCTTTAGTGCGTTACGCATGGCAACACGAGACTCTTCGTTGATCACTTCAGGGCCGGTGACATATTCGCCGTACTCTGCATTGTTGGAGATGGAGTAATTCATGTTGGCAATACCGCCTTCATAAATCAGGTCGACGATCAATTTCAACTCGTGCAGGCACTCAAAATAAGCCATCTCAGGGGCATAACCGGCTTCAACCAAAGTCTCGTAGCCCATCTTGATCAATTCAACCGCGCCGCCGCACAACACGGTTTGTTCGCCAAACAAGTCTGTCTCGGTTTCTTCACGGAAATTGGTTTCGATGATGCCGGCTTTGCCGCCACCATTGGCCATGGCGTAACTCAAGGCCAAATCGCGGGCTTTACCGCTTTTGTCTTGGTGAATCGCCACCAAATGGGGAACGCCACCGCCTTGGGTGTATGTAGAACGAACAGTATGGCCAGGTGCCTTGGGCGCCACCATCCACACATCCAAGTCAGCACGGGGAACCACTTGGTTGTAATGCACGTTAAAGCCATGCGCAAAGGCAAGGGATGCGCCTTGCTTCATATGGGGTGCCACGTTGTTGTTGTAGACCTCGGAAATTTGCTCATCGGGCAACAAAATCATCACCACGTCTGCAGCCTTGACCGCATCGTTGACTTCCATGACATTCAAGCCAGCTTTGCCCACTTTGTCCCAAGATGCGCCGCCTTTGCGCAGTCCGACCACGACTTTGACGCCACTGTCGTTGAGGTTTTGAGCGTGCGCATGTCCTTGTGAACCGTAGCCAAGGATGGCCACGGTTTTGCCCTTGATGAGGCTCAGATCACAGTCTTTGTCGTAATAGACTTTCATGGGGTTCTCCTTAAAAATGGGGGGTCGTTAAACACGCAAAACGCGTTCGCCACGGCCAATGCCGCAAGCGCCGGTGCGCACTGTTTCCAAAATGGCGCTGCGTTCGATAGCCTCTAAGAAAGCATCGTTTTTGGCCACATCGCCAGTCAGTTCAATGGTGTAACTTTTGTCAGTTACATCAATCACGCGGCCACGAAAAATATCGGCCATGCGTTTCATTTCTTCACGCTCTTTACCTACAGCACGCACCTTGACCATCATCAACTCACGCTCGGTGTAAGCGCCTTCGGTCAAGTCAACCACCTTGACCACTTCAATCAGACGGTTCAAGTGTTTGGTGATTTGCTCAATCACATCGTCTGAGCCAGAAGTCTGCAAAGTGATGCGTGACAAGCTGGGGTCTTCGGTGGGGGCTACTGTCAGCGATTCGATGTTGTAGCCCCGCGCAGAGAACAAGCCAACAACTCTGGACAAGGCGCCAGCTTCGTTTTCAATCAGTACTGCAATGATGTGTTTCATAGTGGATTCCTCTTTTCGCAACCCTCCCCTACAGGCGGTAACCTGCAGGCTCGGTTGTCAATAGATTCGCCTGGAAAAAAATTTCAAAATTAAAGGTCTTCACTGCCCAAAAGCATTTCAGTGATGCCTTTGCCAGCTTGAACCATCGGAAAGACATTCTCGGTGGGGTCAGTGCGGAAGTCCATGAAGACGGTTCGGTCCTTGAGTCTTCTCGCCTCGCGAAGTGCGGGTTCGACATCCTCAGGTCGCTCAATCAACATGCCCACATGGCCATAGGCCTCAGCCAATTTGACAAAGTCGGGCAAGGCATCCATGTAACTGTGGCTGTAGCGGCCTGAGTATTCGATTTCTTGCCATTGCCTGACCATGCCCAAATAGCGGTTGTTCAGCGCCACGATTTTGATGGGCGTGTTGTATTGCAAACAGGTGGAGAGTTCTTGTATACACATTTGCACCGAGCCCTCCCCCGTGACGCAATACACCTCGCTATCAGGCTTGGCCAATTTGATGCCCATGGCGTAGGGAATGCCCACACCCATGGTGCCTAAGCCACCTGAATTGATCCAGCGGCGAGGTTGGTCAAAACGGTAATACTGCGCAGCCCACATTTGGTGCTGCCCTACATCCGAGGTGACGTAGGCATCGGCATCTTTGGTCATATTCCATAAAGTCTCAACCACGTACTGAGGTTTGATGACATCAGAACTGCCAAGGTCATATTTCAGGCAATCGCGTGAGCGCCAAGCTTCAATGGTTTCCCACCATGCGGCCAAACTTTGCGGGTCGGGCTTGGCCGTCAACTCGCGCAACATACCGATCATTTCTGTCAACACTTCCTTGACATCGCCAACAATAGGAATATCAACCTTGACGCGTTTGGAAATACTGGATGGGTCAATGTCAATGTGGATGATCTTGCGCTCATTTTGGGCGAAATGTTTGGGATTACCAATCACCCTGTCGTCAAAACGTGCGCCCACAGCCAACAGGACATCGCAGTTTTGCATCGCATTGTTCGCCTCAATGGTGCCATGCATACCCAACATGCCTAAAAATTTACGATCGCTCGCTGGGTAGGCTCCCAGACCCATCAATGTATTGGTACAGGGGTAACCCAGCATATCGACTAAGGTGCGCAGCTCGGCAGAAGCTTCACTCATTAAAACGCCGCCACCCGTGTAAATAAAGGGTCTTTTGGCACCCACCAACAGCTGCAAGGCTTTGCGAATTTGACCGCTGTGGCCCTTGCGAACAGGGTTGTAGGAACGCATGTCTACAGAGGTTGGGTAGCCTGTGTACAGGGTTCTTTTGAAAGACACATCTTTCGGAATATCAACCACCACAGGACCGGGGCGACCCGTACGCGCAATGTGAAAGGCCTTTTTCATGATGTCGGCCATCTCACGCACATCTTTGACCAAAAAATTATGTTTCACGATGGGTCGGGTGATGCCTACGGTATCGCATTCTTGGAAGGCATCAAGACCAATCGCATGGGTAGGCACTTGCCCCGTGATGATGACCATGGGAATACTGTCCATATAGGCAGTGGCAATTCCCGTCACCGCATTGGTCACACCTGGCCCTGAAGTCACCAGTGCTACGCCGACTTCGCCGGTTGCACGGGCATAGCCGTCAGCTGCGTGAACCGCCGCTTGCTCATGTCGAACCAGTACATGCTCTATGGTGTTTTGTTTGTAAAGCGCGTCGTAAATGTGCAAGACAGCGCCGCCTGGGTAACCCCAAACGAATTGGACACCTTCGGCCTGCAAAGATTTGACCAAGATATCGGAGCCATTGATTTCGATGGGGGTTTGGTTCAGAGCACTGGCCAGAGCAGCGGATTGGAGCTCCGCCTTAGATATTTCCATGATGTAACCTTTGTGAATTTCGCAAACGAAAAAACTAGGGTGCCTTTTTGCATCTTCTTTTGAAAGTGCATCAAGACTTTGGATTTCAAGCTACAGGCGTTTAACACCAAACTTGAACCCTTTTAGTTTGACAGCCGGCGATTATGACATTGAATTCATCGTCACTTACCCTATTCAACAGAGACAATGCCCAATGCCATAATGAAAATGGCTTGTTTTAACTCCTACCCTCCCCTTTCTTCACTTGTCGCAATAAAGCTTCACAACACCCTTGGCTTCTGACAAAGAACTTTCAGACTTTCTGATTGGCATAGAAAAACGCGCGTTCAAAAGAACGGTGTTTCATGTCCGGGATGACGAGTCGGCGCTTGATATTGTTCAAGACAGCATGATGAAATTGGCTGAGCATTACGGAGACAAGCCTGTTGCAGAGTTGCCGATGTTGTTTCAAAGAATCTTGTCCAATACGACACTGGACTGGTTCAGACGCCAAAAAACGCGAAAAGCCCTTTTTTCCAATTTCAGTGACTTTGGAACCGAGCAAGGTAATGATGAATTCGACGTTTTAGACGTCTTAACATCTCATTTAAGCACCGAAAGCGCTTTAGATGAATTCGTTAGAACCCAAACATTTGAAAAAATTGAGAAAGAAATACAAAATTTACCTGGACGTCAACGAGAAGCCTTTCTGTTGCGTTATTGGGAGGACTTGGATGTGGCTGAAACTGCAGCAGCCATGGGGTGTTCTGAGGGCAGTGTCAAAACACATTGCTCTAGAGCCGTGCAATCCTTGTTCAAAGCTTTGAGTTCCAAGGGAATCCGACCATGAAATATTCACCCTCCGCCACATCGGCGCAAGACCTGCTGGGCAATCGCATCGCCAAAATGCTCGATGACAACACCGACTTGTCTTACGAGGTGGCAGAGCGCCTACGCGCTGCGCGAACCCGCGCCTTGTCGCTCAGACGCATAGCCCAGCCTGAACTGCAAACCGCGCAGGAAATTCAATCCCAAAACGGCTTGGCTCTGCTGAAATTTCCCAGCCAAATTCAGTGGTTTTTCCAAACCTTCGGTTCCCTCATTCCACTTTTGGGCTTGGTGGCAGGCTTGGTTTTGATTCATGAGTTCCACAATGACCAATCTGCACTTGAATTGGCTGAAATCGACGCGGCACTTTTGATCGATGATTTGCCCCCCAATGCCTACACAGATTCTTCATTTCTCGACTATCTAAAATACGAAGTCAATTCCCAGCAAAATTGATGTTTGAAACCATACGCCTCTGCAGTTACCTAAGCTTGCGCCAACCTTGGTCGTGGATGGCTTGCACATTGGTGATGTTTTGTTGTGTGTTGACCCACGCAGGCGCTGCCGATACGGTTGATAAGGCAGAAAAGAAGCTGAATTCCCTTGATACCTCTCCTCGTTGGGCCGAACTCAGTCCGTCGCAGCAAAAAGCATTGTTGCCTCTACAAACGCTGTGGCCGACGCTGGATGTCAACCGCAAACGCAAATGGTTGGTCATCGCTCAAAATTTTTCCGATTTGAGTGAATCCTCCCAAATATTGGCTCAAGAACGTATGCGCGAGTGGGCCGCACTCAGTCCTCTTCAACGCTCACAAGCGCGTTTGAATTTTGCCCACACCAAGCAACTTTCCCCTGACGAAAAATTGGCCAAATGGGAAGCCTATCAAGCGTTGAACCCCGAAGAGAAGCAGAAATTACCTTCGTCTCGTTTGCCTTCGCCCAAGGGGGCAGCACTTGCTCTCAAACCCATATCCCCTGCAAAACTGACCGCCCCCCCCGTGAAAAAAGAAGGCCAAAATTCTTCGCCACGGATTGATACGAGCCAACTGAACCCATTTACTTTGCTGCCTGCCAATATTCAGGTGACAAATCGACCCCCAGTGGTCCAATGACGCTGCAGACTGACCTCGCTGACATACCCAACCCAAGCTTGCCAAGCGCTTCACTGCTGAGGCGAATGAGCTGTTGGTTCTATGAAGGGATGCTGCTTTTTGGTGTGATATTCATTGCAGGCTATCTTTTTGGCACGCTGACCCAAACTCGGCACGCCATGAATAACCGCCTCGGTCTTCAAGTATTTGTTTTTTTGGTTCTGGCACTTTATTTCAGCTTCTTTTGGCAGAAAGGCCAAACACTGGCCATGAAGACTTGGCATTTGAAAATCACCCAACTCAACGGTGACGCCTTGTCTCGGCAACAAGCCCTCATCAGGTATGTACTCGCTTGGATTTGGTTTGTTCCGCCACTGACGATGACATGGCTCTTGAATGGCTCCAGCGGGCTAGGGGTTTTGGCGGTGTGCGTTTGGGTGTTTTTCTGGGCGCTGCTGAGCAAACTCCACCCCGATAAACAGTTTTGGCATGACGGTTGGTCACGAACCCGGGTGGTGGATACTCGGTTGCCCAAAACGTCACTTTTAAATCCAGACCAACCATGAAACCTGCTTTTTCTTTGTGTGTGTATTGCGGCTCACGCCAAGGCAGACTTGAAGCATTTACGCAAACAGCAAAAGCTGTCGGTGAATGGATAGGTCGACACCAAGGCCAGTTGGTTTATGGTGGTGGCAACAGTGGCTTGATGGGCATTGTGGCCGCGGCCACCCAGCAAGCGGGAGGCAGAGTGGTGGGCATCATTCCCCACAGCTTGGCTGAAAAAGAGCTTGCTCGCGACGATTGCGACGAGTTCCATTTGGTGGACAACATGCACCAACGCAAGCACATGATGGCTGAACGAGCCGACGCTTTTCTTGCCCTGCCTGGTGGCATAGGCACGTTTGAAGAATTTTTTGAAGTCTGGACATGGCGCCAGTTGGGTTACCACAATAAACCCATTGGTTTGCTCAATGTTGATGGGTATTACGACGGCTTATTGGCGTTCATGAATACCACCGTCAACGATGGTTTTGTGTCTGACTGGCAGATGACTTTGATTCAGCAGTCAGCCAACTTAGAGCAACTTTTGCCCTTGTTGATCCAAGAAGCAGGCTTGGCTGAAGGCAAGGGCTTGGACGCGATTTAAACCGCAGACTCGTCGGTCTCGCCGGTTCGAATACGTACCACACGCTCAACAGGCGTGACAAAGATTTTCCCGTCCCCAATCTTGCCGGTGCGCGCCGCAGTCACGATAGCGTCGACACAGCGATCAACATCGATTGTCTTAACCACCACTTCAACTTTGACCTTGGGTAAAAAATCCACCACATATTCGGCACCTCGGTACAACTCGGTATGGCCTTTTTGACGGCCAAAGCCTTTGACTTCGGTGACGGTCAGGCCGGTGACGCCGCATTCGGCCAAAGCCTCACGGACCTCTTCAAGCTTGAAGGGTTTGATGACGGCGGTGATTTGTTTCATATTGAATTTCCTAGGGTCTCACAGAAAAAAGGTTTGTCAGGAACGGAAATGACTGGTTATAGGATAACGCCAATCTTTGCCGAAACCTCTGTGGGTGATGCGGATGCCTATGGGCGCTTGGCGGCGTTTGTATTCATTCACACGAATCAATCGCGTCACTTTCTCCACATCGGCTAGCGCAAACCCCGCGTTGACAATGTCTTGGGCGCTTTGGTCTTGTTCCATGTAGCGAGCCAAAATCGCGTCAAGCACCTCGTAAGGAGGCAAACTGTCTTGGTCGGTTTGGTCGGGGCGAAGTTCTGCGCTGGGCGGTCGGGTGATGATGCGCTCTGGTATGGGGGATGAACCCCGACCATAAGGGTCGTGCTGGTTTCGCCACTCAGCCAACTGGTAAACCAAGGTTTTGGCCACATCCTTGATGACCGCAAAGCCACCCGCCATGTCGCCGTATAAAGTGCAATAGCCGGTTGCCATTTCGCTTTTGTTGCCTGTGGTCAAGACAATTGCGCCCAGTTTGTTCGACAAAGCCATCAGCAAGGTGCCGCGAACCCGCGCTTGAATGTTCTCCTCGGTCGCGTCCAAAGGCATACCCGCAAAATCAGTCTCCAGCGTTTGCAAAAAGGCGTCAAACATAGGAACGATAGATTTTTCGTCGTACCGAACCCCCATTCGTTGCGCCATGTCTCTGGCATCGGTCAAACTGATGTCTGCGGTATAGGGCGAAGGCATCATCACGCATCGGACATTGTCAGGCCCCAGCGCATCCACTGCAATTGCCAACACCAACGCCGAGTCAAGTCCCCCCGACACGCCAATCAGCGCCCCCGGAAAACGGTTCTTACCTAGGTAATCGCGAACCCCCAACACCAGCGCATCCCAAACCTCAGCCAACTCAGTTTGCAAAGGCACGGTGGCGGCTTGCAACACGGCTTGCAACACGGCTTGACCACCGACTGATGGAACTGACACATGGAAATCTGCTTCCACAAACCCTGGGGCCCTGCCCGCTAATTCACCTGTGGCTTGAAGCGCGAACGACCGCCCTTCAAAAACGACTTCATCTTGGCCGCCGACCAAATGCGCATAGACCAATGGCAAACCAGTGGCCAAGCAGCGTTCGCGCATTTGGTGTTCACGTTCTTGCGCTTTCCCCATGTGAAAAGGAGACGCATTGATGACAGCCAACAAATGTGCTCCGGCAGCTTTGAGGTCTGCGGCGGGTTGCTCAAACCAGGCGTCTTCGCAAATCAGCAAGCCCACTTTCACGCCTTGCACCTCAAACACACAAGGCTGTGTGCCAGGTTTGAAATAGCGCCGCTCATCGAACACTTGGTAATTGGGTAACTCGCGTTTGGCATAGCTGGCAACCACCTTGCCCTCACACAGCACCGAAGCCATGTTGAAGCGCAAACTGACTGCCACCGAGCGGGTACGTTCATCATGGCCACTGGGGTGGCCTACCACCACATGCATACCCTTTAAATCAGCCAGTGAAAGTCTGATGGTGTCTACTGCTTGTTCGCAAGCGGAGATGAATGAGGCGCGTAAAAACAGATCCTCAGCGGCATAGCCACAGATGGACAATTCCGGCGTGAGCAATAACCTGCCACCTTTGGCATAGGCGCGGCGAGCCGCATCCATGATTTTTTGGGCATTACCCGCCATGTCACCCACGGTGAAATTGAGCTGGGCTACACTGAGTTCAAGCGTCATAGGTGATATGCAAAAAGAGCTGAACGATTATGGCATCCGGGTGCACACGCATCTGAAAGAAATTGCCGCCAAGGATTGGGATGGTTTGCTTTCTCAGCAAGACAGTCCCACCCCGTTTATGCGACACGCCTATTTGGTGGCCTTGCAAGACAGTGGAAGTGCTATTGCAGCAACTGGGTGGCAAGCGCAGTACGTCAGCTTATGGCGGGGCGAAGCCTTGGTTGCCGCTTGCCCTCTCTATTTAAAGGACCACTCCTACGGCGAGTATGTATTTGACTGGGCCTGGGCCAATGCCTACCACCAGCATGGTCTGAACTATTACCCCAAAGCACTGATCGCAGTACCTTTCACCCCGGTACCAGGATCGCGGCTGCTTGCAGTGGATTCAGCGACCCGTGAGTTACTGCTTGAGGCGGTCGTTGGGTGGTGCCAAGAACAAAAGCTGTCGTCTTTGCACATGTTGTTTGGCAGCGATGAAGACATGGCGGCGGCCCAAGCGCTGGGCTTGTTGCAACGACAGACAGTGCAATTTCACTGGCAAAACCAAGCATGGCCAGATTTCGAGGTTTTTTTAGCAAGTCTGACGCAGGAGAAGCGCAAAAAAATTCGGCAAGAACGACGCCGCGTGAGTGATGCAGGGGTGACGTTCCGATGGTCTTTGGGTAGCGACATCAACGGCGAAGACTGGCGCTTTTTTTACCAATGCTATGAACGAACTTACATTGAGCATGGCAACGCACCCTATTTAACCCCAGACTTTTTCCTTCGAATGCAATCGGATATGGCCGAGAACTGGCTGATGTTCATCGCCGAACGTGATGGACATCCCATCGCCAGCAGCTTGATTGGCGTCTATGGCCATGGCACTGAAAGCGCTGTGGCTTACGGCCGCTATTGGGGTGCGTTAGAGCGGGTGGATTGTTTGCACTTTGAGGCTTGCTATTACCAACCCCTGCAGTGGTGCATCGCGCATGGTGTCAATCGTTTTGAAGGAGGCGCACAAGGCGAGCACAAAATGGCACGCGCCTTGATGCCTGTCAGCACACACAGTGCGCACTGGTTGGCAGACCATCGGTTTGCCAACGCAGTGGAGCAATTTTTAGAACGAGAAGGTTCAGGTGTTGACAACTACTTGGCGCATTTGGACGAACGCAATCCGTTCAAACGCACCACTTGAATCAGCCTTTGGCTTTCTTATAATTTTCCATGCCTTCAAGCACTTCTTGACGTGCCGCATCAGGACCTTCCCAACCCAAAATCTTCACCCACTTGCCCTGCTCTAGGTCTTTGTAGTGTTCAAAGAAATGGGCGATGGTTTTCAAGCGCATGGGGTTCAAGTCTTCCGGCTTTTGCCACTGGGTGTAGATGGACAAAATTTTGTCGGTGGGAACCGCCAACACCTTGCCGTCCATGCCAGCTTCGTCTTCCATTTTCAAAATACCAATGGGGCGGCAAGGCACGACCACACCAGGAATCAAAGGCACAGGCGTGATTACCAATACATCGACTGGGTCACCGTCGCCGCTGATGGTCTTGGGAACATAACCATAGTTGGTCGGGTAGTGCATGGACGTGCTCATGAAGCGGTCCACAAAAATCGCGCCGGTTTCTTTATCGACTTCGTATTTGATGGGGTCGGCGTTCATCGGGATTTCGATGATCACATTGAACTCATGGGGTGCGTTTTTTCCGGCGGTGACGTTATCGAGGGACATGGACAAATTCTCTAAATTGAAAAATGAAAAAGTAAAACAGCACTATTTTGTCAGTAATTACCCTGATTTTACTTACACCAAAGCAGTGTTTGAAGCAAAGCATGCAATCTCATCCCTTACAGTCACGCCGTTGGCCAATCACCTTCCTTCGTGAGTGTGTGAGGAAGCAACGCAACGGTGGTGTTCAAGCAACCCGTGTGCGTGGCACCACCTCTCATGCGAAACAACTCAAGGAGAATTTATGTCAGCCAATACAGCGCTTTTATTTGCGCTTGCCTGTGGCCTCATCGCCGTGATTTACGGTTTCTGGGCCCGCAGTTGGATTCTTTCCCAAGACGCAGGCAATGCCCGTATGCAAGAAATTGCTGCAGCCATTCAAACTGGCGCATCTGCCTACTTGGCCAGGCAATACAAAACCATCGCCATGGTGGGCGTGGTCTTGGCCGTACTGATTGCTTGGTTCTTAGACCCTTTAAGTGCCGGCGGTTTTGTGCTGGGTGCGGTTCTCTCGGGTGCCTGCGGCTTTATTGGCATGAACGTGTCAGTCAAGGCCAATGTACGCACCGCCCAAGCTGCGACCAAAGGCATCGGCCCAGCGCTGGATGTTGCTTTTCGTGGCGGCGCCATCACCGGCATGTTGGTGGTCGGTCTGGGTCTATTGGGTGTGACCGGTTTTTACTGGTACCTGACCTCAACAGGTGTGCCTGCAGACGGTAAAGCATTGGCTGTCATGCTCAATCCTCTGATAGGTTTTGCGTTCGGTTCTTCGCTGATTTCCATCTTCGCCCGTTTGGGCGGCGGCATTTTCACCAAAGGCGCTGACGTTGGCGCTGACCTGGTGGGCAAGGTCGAAGCAGGTATTCCTGAAGATGACCCACGCAACCCTGCAGTCATCGCTGACAACGTCGGTGACAACGTGGGTGACTGCGCCGGGATGGCCGCAGACTTGTTTGAAACCTATGCAGTGACCCTGATCGCCACCATGGTGCTGGGTGCGTTGCTGGCGGGTACCGCTGGTCCCAATATGGTGCTCTATCCGCTCGTACTGGGCGGCGTATCCATCGTGGCTTCCATCATCGGTTGCTTCTTTGTGAAGGCAAGCCCTGGCATGACCAATGTGATGCCAGCGCTCTACAAAGGTTTGGCTGTCTCTGGCATCTTGTCGCTGATAGCTTTTTACTTTGTCACCCAGTCGCTGTTTCCTGCAGCGGTGGCATTGCCCGATGGCACGGCCTTGAGCGCCAGTGGACTGTTTGGCGCCTGTGCAGTTGGTTTGATCCTCACCGGTGCATTGGTTTGGATTACCGAGTACTACACCGGCACCCAATACGCGCCTGTGCAGCATATTGCGCAAGCATCCACCACCGGTCACGGTACCAACATCATTGCCGGCTTAGGTGTATCCATGCGCTCCACTGCTTGGCCAGTGTTGTTTGTGTGCGCCGCGATTTACAGCGCCTTTGACCTCGGCGGTTTGTACGGCATCGCCATCGCTGCCACTTCCATGTTGAGCATGGCTGGTATCGTGGTTGCCTTGGACGCCTACGGTCCCATCACCGATAACGCCGGTGGCATTGCCGAAATGGCAGAGTTGCCCGCCAGTGTGCGTGACATCACCGACCCACTGGACGCGGTGGGCAACACCACCAAGGCTGTGACCAAAGGCTACGCCATCGGTTCTGCTGGTCTGGCCGCGCTGGTGCTGTTTGCGGATTACACCCATAAGCTTGAAGGTTTGGGTGCTCACATTACCTTTGATTTGAGCGACCCCAAGGTCATCATTGGCCTCTTTATTGGCGGATTGATTCCTTACTTGTTCGGTGCGATGGCGATGGAGGCCGTAGGTCGTGCCGCCGGTGCCGTGGTGGTCGAAGTACGTCGCCAGTTCAGGGACATCAAAGGCATCATGGACGGTACCGGCAAGCCCGAGTACGACACCGCGGTGGATATGCTGACCACAGCTGCCATCAAAGAAATGATGATCCCCAGCCTCTTGCCAGTGGTAGCACCCATCGTGGTTGGCTTGGTTCTGGGACCAGCGGCTTTGGGCGGTTTGCTGATGGGCACCATCGTGACAGGTTTGTTCGTGGCGATTTCCATGTGTACCGGTGGCGGTGCGTGGGACAACGCCAAAAAGTACATTGAAGACGGAAACCACGGTGGCAAAGGCTCTGAAACCCATAAGGCTGCCGTGACTGGCGACACCGTAGGCGATCCCTACAAAGACACGGCTGGACCTGCGATCAACCCCTTGATCAAGATCATCAACATCGTGGCATTGCTGATAGTGCCGTTGATGATGTCTATCCACGGCGCTTAAATCACCCGCGCTCTGAGGTGGTTTTAGCTTTAAAGCCCGCTTCGGCGG
>CAMCWS010000019.1 GCA_945882755.1 Bordetella parapertussis
CGGTTGATCACCGAACCCAACACAGAGCGACGTGTGTTCAACACGCTGATCGCGTCATCCAAAGCAGTCACCGCATCGCGTGCATCTGCAACGGTACCAATCGACACCGCGCTGATGCCCAATGAAGCAATGCCCATTCCCGCAATCGCTACAGAAATCGTTTGACCTGCATTCGCACCAACTTGGAAGGTGAACAATGAACCACCGCCCCAGTTACCGCCCGTGCCGTCCAACAAATTCATGCTGTTCCACTGCGTGTTGTCCGCAATGCGGTCAATCTCGCTTTGCAACTGTGTGAACTCGTCGTTCATCGCCACGCGCTGGGCGGTGGAGTAAGTATCGTTTTGGGCCAAGGTGCCCAACTCACGCATGCGTTGCAGCATGTCGGCAACTTCGTTCAAAGCACCATCCGCTGTTTGCAGCATGCTGATCGCATCGTTGGCGTTACGCACAGCAGCATTCAAACCTTTAATCTGTGCTGTCATGTTCTCGCGAATCGACAAACCTGCAGCATCGTCAGACGCTTTGTTGATGCGGCTGCCAGTAGACAAGCTCTCCATCGTGTTGGCCATCACTCGGCTATTCTTCACAAGCGCACTGGTCGATACCAGAGCCTTCACATTGGTGTTGATCACAGTTGACATTTACAGCACTCCTAACATATGGGTCTTAAATAACTTACAAACTGATTTGGCAAGTTGATCGTTATTTAGCGACTTTTCACCAACGATCTCTTTCCACCGAACTTCAAATCTCCTGACGGTCGTTTCAACTCGTCACAGCCAAAGAATCGGTTGGTGTTTGTCAAGCTTTAATTGCATTGATGCAATTATTTTTTTGAATGCTGTAACTGATCAGGTAATGATCAGTAGCTTGGAAAATAGTCAGCTGTTAAGAAACGAATGTTTAAGCTGAAGTGCGTCAATTAAAAGAGCAACGCTTACTCGAAAATAACCTCACCCGCGTAGCGCAGATATCGCTATCGATGAGGGGGTTTAACCAAACTTAAAGTTTTTGATTGAACAAAATGCCTTTTAAAGAATCAATGTTTTGAGCAACTTTGATCACCACTTCAGAAGGAATGGTTCTAACCACTTCGCCCGATTGCAAATTCTTCACCGTGATAACGGGGCCACTGATGGCTTGGTTCATGGAGAACCCCAACTGGACCTTGGAATTGGCCATGTGTTGGTTGGCCTCTTCCAAGACCTTTTTCAGCTTTTGCTGCATCTCTAACGGATCAATCGCAATATCGGCCTTCTTGATGGGAACGATTTCAGCTTTGCGCACAGTGGCATCCAGTGGCTTTGGGGCATTGGCAGCAACCGACGGTTGAACTTTAGGGGCATAAGCCTCTGGCTTGGCAGGGGGCGTGCCTTTGATATCTGAAATCATATAAATACCCTAAGTTATTGCGACCATGAACGACGAAAAGATGCACATTGCACCGATTCGTCATAAATATCGACCTGTGTAGGGAAAAGTTTAGCGAAAAATTAAAAAATAATTTACTTAGCCAATTGGTTATTTATATTGAGCCATCATTCCATCAAAAGTACTCTTCAAACCGGACTTTGTACTGTTGTTTTGACCGACCATGCTGTCCATCACTGCAAATTGCCTTGTGTAGCGCTGCAGCAAAGTTTCCATTCGTACATTGAGTTTGGCTAAATCTTCTTTGTAGCGGTTAATTTCGGTGTTGGTATTGCGGGTCTGATAGGCCAAATCACCTGTAGATCTCAGCATCTTGGACAATTTTCCAAAAGCATCATTGGCTATGGATATTTTTTCCACACTGTATTCGCTGGTGTTGCTTCTGTTGCCAGAAAACATGGTGACAACATCGTCGAAATTGGTTTTGAGTTTGGCATCAAGAACCGTTGCATCTAACGACATGACACCTGTCTGATCGATACTCACCCCAATGTCGCGCAATGAAGTTATACCCCCACTTGTACTGTTGGAGTTGTCCATGAACATACTGCGCAACGTGGTTTTGATGGCTCTGACCAATGAGTCGTTGGGCAGTGTTCCCCCATAGGTCTCAAGCGTCGATTTTGCATCCCCCATTTCCTTCAACAGGCTTTGGGTATCGTTATAGGCCAGCACAAGATTTTGAACTTTTTCTGCGGTGCTGGTGGTTTCGCGTGAAAGCTGAATACTGGTGGTGGCCAAGGACCGCATGCTGATGCTCACACCTTGCAATGCGTCAGTCACAGTGTTGCTAGAGCGCTTGTAACTGATACCGTCAATCGTGAAAGCCGCATCTTGGGCCGTTTGCAAGTCGGTGAAACTCAAATTGCTATCGCTGTCGGTCAGGGTGAAATCATTGTCTTCACCCGTGGCACTGGTGAGCAAAATTTTGTAAGGGCTAGCGTCTGCGCTGCTGGTATAGACCAACTGGGCTTTGACGCCCTTGTTGGCAATATTGATAGCGTCCACCACACCTTGAGGCGTATCACTGCCAGCAGTGACGCTGATGGTGGAGGCTGTGCCTTGGTAGTTCAAACTCAAGGACATGGCCGCGCCGCCATTGATAGACGTGGTCGCTAATGCGTAGGTACTGCTGACACTGCGCTGGGCTTTGGCCAAGGCCGTTACCGTCAACTCATGGATACCTTCAGTGGCCGTCGCGCCTGCAGACACGGTGAACGCTGAGGTGTTGTCAGCTGTCGCTGTCACACCCGTAAAGTCTGTTTTGTCATTCAACGCAGCAAATGCCTTTTTCACCTCACCAAGCATGAAGGTAACAGCGCCATAACCGGTGACTTTGGCCTCAGACTTTGCGATCTTGCCATTGATCATGTTCTCTTTGGGAATACGTTCTGCGTCAACCAAGTTTTGCGCCAACGAGGCCACATCCACGCCAGAGCCTGCGCCCAGCGTATTCATGATCTTTTGGGCATTGGCCTTATTGGCCTTGGCAATATCCGCAGCCGTACTGGTCGTCGAGGTGGAAACTGCGGAGGTGGCCATATGAATTTATTCAGGACTGTGTAAGTTGATCGACATGTCTAAGGAAAACTTGAGCCATCAATTGATGTAACTGAAAAGCGTTAACTTTGAAATCTTGGCAAAACTGCTTTGCGCTGCCTCCAAAGCCAACTGGTCTTTGTTCATCTTGGTGATGGCTTCTGTGTAGTCTAAGTCTTGTACATCCGACAACGTGGTCTTCAAGCGCAGACTGATTTCGTCGAGCACACTGTTTTGTGAATCCACCACATTCATGTCGGTGCCCACCTGTGCGTTGGCATCAATGATGCCTTGCTGCATACGGTCAAGTTCTTTGATGCCGCGCTGGATATTGGGTCGGTCTGATGTGGCCACGGCGTTGGCCATGTCTGACAAGGCTTGGAAAAAGCCCACACCTACCCTGTTGCCCTTGTCATCCACACGCACCAAATGCACAAAGGCGTCGGACCCAGGAATATTCAAGTTCATACGACGGTTGTCGCCCACAGGGACCACCATGCGGCTTTGGTCGCCTTGGTAGACCACCCGCCCCTTGGCATCTTGGCCAAATGGCGCTTGCCCTACACGCGAACCGGCAAACAAAAAATTGCCATTGGAGTCTTGAGAATTGGCCAGGCTCAAGATTTGGTCTTTGAGTTGGATCATCTCCAAAGAAAGGGTGCGTCGGTCAGCTGGACTCAAGGTGTCGTTGCCGGCTTGCACCGCCAACTCTTTGAAACGGTACATGACATCGCTGGTGTTTTTGAGTGCTGTTTCTTCGGCTTGTAAACGGATATTCACCGCTTTCAAATTGCCTTGGTAGCTTTTTTGACGCGCCAATTCAGAGTCCAGGCGGGTAATCAAAGATGCTTTGTCGGGTTCATCACTGGGTTTGTTGATTTGCTTACCCGTAGACAACTGCTCTTGGGTTTTAGCCAAGCTGCCTTGGATACTGCCAAGCTGTTTGCTGGCCTTATCAAAAAACATGCTGGTCGAGACTTTCATCACCATGGCTGTAATCTCCTTCAGCGAATTTGAACAATCGAGTCAAACAACTGACCCGAAATTTGCAATGACTTGGCAGCTGCTTGGTAGGCCTGCTGAAAACGAATCAGGTCGGCGGCTTCATCATCGAGGTTGACACCAGAGACTTTGTCTCGCGACTGCTTGGCTTGGTCATTCACCACCGTCAATGCTTGTTGGGTAATCTTGGCTTGCTGCGCGGCATTGCCCACGGTATTGACCTGATCGATATAAGAATCAGAAAAACTTTTGTTGCCGATCACGCCCTTTCGGGCTAAATCGGCCATCACCAACATGTTTTCGTTGCTGCCCAAACCATCATGGTTGCCATCAATCTCAAACACATCCCCCACATCAGGTGCGCGGGTGAATTGGATTGCCAAGCCTTGGTAATTCACCACGGGTGTGAGCACACTGGTGTCGTAATTTCTTTCCGCCAAGACCGTACCTGTGGCGCCATCTTTGATGGTGTAGTGACCAGGTGTATCAAACGACACGATCAGATTTTGCGCACGCAGTTTTTGCTGTGGGTCGGAAGGTTGTCCCGAAAAGCTGGCCGCAACCGAGGCTTTGCCCTCGCCTGTCACAAAGACTTGCAAGTCATCAGGTACCTTGCCTTCGATGTAGGCAGCGGTGCGCAAACCCACCATGCTCAAATCAAAAGGTGAACCCGCATTAGGCGAGGTGCCAAAGGACAAACGAATATCCGACTTGGCGGGGTCACCCAAGGTACGCGTCAAACGCACTTGGCCTTGGATGGTGCCGTTGGCGCCACTCAAATTCAAATTGAAGGCGTTGGAAGATTGACCATTGCTGTCTCTGGGACCCAAGGTGATGGTTTCACCTTCGTATCCCAAGGCGTTTTCCAAAATCAAATCGCCGTTATCGGCAATTCGAGCAGTCACGCCGGTTTTGTCTCGGGCCGCTTGAATCGCCTTGACCATGCTGGGCAAGTCTTTGTACTCATTGGCTGCTTTGGCGTCTTGATTGACTGTGCCAATCTTGATGCCATTGATAGACAGGGCTTTGCGAAAGTCCAAAGCTGCAGCGTTGAAGCGGATCTGGTTATAGACCTCTACCTGCATATCGGAAATATTGTTGTCGTCCATGCCCTGTTGCAGCCATGCAGCGACTTTTTGCGGTGTCAGCGTTTCATTGGCAGCCAAGGTCAAGGGCCCTAGCTCGCCGTTGTTGAGCTTGATCGCACCCGCCGCAATCAGGGTCAAACCATCTGAGCCTGCTTGAATTTGCTGAATGTGGGCGGTTTCTAACTTGGCAGGGGTAGGCGTAGGTGCCATGGGTTGACCCAGTCGGTCAAACTGCTGTGCATACACCACACTGCCCTTGGCACCGTAAAACACATTGGTATGCAAGTAACCATTGACGCCCGATTGATTCAAATACGCATCACTGAAGGTCACCGGGTCGGTGAAACCATTTTCCTTGGTCAGCACTTGGTACTTCTCGTCAATCGACATCTCGCTGCCAATCAGTTGACGACCATCTTTGGTCAGCACTTGCAGCTGTTGTCCAGGCTTGACGTTGTCCAAATAAATCACTGGGTTTTCCATGCCAGCAGAAAGCGTGGTCACGGGTGCAAACAAGCGACCCCCACCAACCTCGATAGGCACAGGCGTTGATGTGAATGGGTTGTTGATCAACCTGGCATTGCTCACGCCCAAAGGTGCAGGCGGTGGCACATAAGCCACTTTGGCTTTGACATCGCTGGCGTTGTTGTTGCTCTCAGTGACACGGAACAAAGCACCGGTCGCTACACGCATCGGGTCATTCAAGGCCATGCCAATGCCCTGCGCTTTGTTGACCGCAGTGACGTCGATTTTCAGCAAGGGTGAACCCATGTCGCCATAGCCATCAATACCGTTTTTCTGAATCTTGTTGACTTCGTCGACAAAGGTTTGAGCCAAAAAGTCCAGATTTTTTTGCGTGGGCTCCAACACCTGTGAAATGAAGGTATTGAGTCCGCCCAAGGTGCCGCCACTCGCACCTGCCAAGGGTTCGGTGTTGCCATAAGGGTCGATCACCATGTCCAATTTGCTGTTGGAGTTAGGGTCCATTCCGATGGGGCGAAACTTGATGCCATCAACCACCAAGCTTTGCTTCATGGTGGTGCCCAAGCTGACCGACACCATGCCGTTGCCAGTAAAGCTGGTTTTGATGCGGGAATATTCAGAGATCTGACGCAGCAGCAAGTCACGTCTGTCCAATAGCTCAGGCGGTTGGGTTTCTAAGGACGTTCCCTTGGTCAATTGTTGGTTCACCAAAGACAGCTGCTCGGTCAAGGTGTTGAGCTCACCCGCAGAACTGTCTAAAGCTTGGCGGGTTTCGCTAGACACCAAATTCAATTGTCCGGAGAGCTCAGCAAAACGCGAACCCACGCCTTCTGTGGAACGCAAAAAACTGGTGCGCATGACACCTGACGCAGGGTCCACCGACAAACTGCGGGCAGATTCAAAGAAAGTGTCCAGCGCAGAACTCAGTCCCACACTTTTGTCGCCCATGATGTCCATCACCCTTTGGGTGTACTCCACCATCGGGCTTTGGGTGGCCAAGTCGGTGTTGCTGTTGCGCAAGTTGGACTCGGCAAAGGTATCGAAGGCACGCTTGACCGAGGTGAACAACACGCCAGTGCCCAAGAACATATTGGCCTGCTTGGCGGGCGCACTTTGTTGCAAGGTGGACGTCTGGCGTGAATAGCCCTCGGTACTGACGTTGGCAATGTTGTTACTGACAGTGCCCAAAGCACGCTGGTAGGCGGCAACCGCCGTGCTGCTGATGCCGAGTAAGTCACTCATGGCTCATTCCCCAATTTCATGGGCATGGCCGGCGCCAGTGGTAAAGGCTTCAAGGTGTTTTTTTGCAAAGCCATGCCAGCTTGCGCTTTGTTGACCAATGACATGGGCAACACAGGCGCATTCAAGGGCATGCCATTTTGGATGGTCGAGGTTTGGCGCAACTGCAGCAACTCTGATGTGCTGGGCACAGACTTTTGTTGGCTTAGGTTTTTGATCACCACGTCGGAAAAGCCCAGCGCATTGCGCTTGGCCATTTGCATGGAAATTTCTTTGTCGTACATGCCCTCAAAGGTTTCTTGCGCGTCGTTGTGCAACAAGTCGCTTTTCATGGCGCTGGAGGCTTCTCGCATGGACTTGAGCATCATCTGGATGAACAAGGCCTCAAATTGCTCAGCCGATTCACGCATCGCACCCGCTTCATTGCGCTGCGCTTTACCGCGCAGTTCGCCCAGGGCCGTGAAGTCGTTGTACGACTTGGCGGCGCTGTTGATTTGGGTGGATTCGCTCATGGCTGTCTTCTCGGTGGCTTAGATAATGATCAACTCGGCACGCAAGCTGCCAGAGCTGCGCAAAGCCTCAAGAATCGCAATCAACGACGAAGGGCTGGCCCCGACTTGGTTAACCGCGTCGACAATTTCACGCAAGTCCACACCGGGCTTGAAGAGGAACATGGGGTTTTTGGGCTCGTTGACAGCAATGTCAGCGTTTTGCACTTCCTGCGTTTGTCCTTGCGACAAGGGATTGGGCTGAGACACCTCGTTGGTTGCCGTGATGGCCACCGAAATCGTGCCGTGGGAAACGGCTGCTGCGGTCACACGTACTGCACGGTTGATGACCACGGTACCGGTGCGTGAGTTGATGACCACACGGGCGTTGGGCTCCGAAGGTGTGACTTCAATATTTTCCAAGAGTCCCATGAATGACACTCTTTGATTCAAGTCTTGAGGGGCTCGTACCGATATCGATGTGCCATCCATTGCTTGTGCCACGCCCTCGCCAAATTTTTTATTGATGGCGGCGACGATACTGCTGCTGGTCGAAAAATCGTTGTCGCGCAGGTTCATCACCAAGAATTCAGCTTTTTCAAATGGGTTTTCAACTGCCCGCTCGACAATCGCACCAGCCGGAATACGTGCTGCCGTAGGCACGCCAATGGCCACCTTAGAGCCTGCAGCAGAAGCATCAATGCCAGTGGCGGTCAAAGCACCTTGGGCCAAGGCGTAAATTTCTCCATCCACACCGCGCATGGCAGTCATGATCAGGTTACCGCCACGCAAATTGGTGGCCTTGCCTATCGCAGAAACATTCACATCAATGCGCTGGCCTGGCTTGGCAAAACCAGGCAAGTCGGCTGTGACCATCACGGCTGCCGCATTTTTGATATCGATTCGACTGGCAGACGCTGCTTGCTCGAAGTCAGACATGGGGCCGTCAATGCGCACGCCCATTTGCGCCAGCATGGCTTTCATGCTTTGCGTGGTGAAGGGCACAGAGGCATCATCGCCACTGCCTTGCAAACCGACGACCAAGCCAAAACCGATCAACTGGTTGGGGCGTTGTGCCGCCACGGTCACCAAGTCTTTGACACGGTCAGCCCACACGGGCATGGCCAAGCCACAGGCCAAGCTCAGCAAACAGGTTTTGATGAAGGAGGTTTTCATGGCGATTGATGCGTGGGTTAGAAGGGCCAAAGTTTCAACAAGGCGCTGGTTCCCCAGCCGGGTTTGCTGGCAGCAGCCAAGTCGCCGGTACCGCGGTAAGAAATTTGGGCATTGGCTAAACGCAAGGACTGCACCGTGCCGTTGGGGCCGATGTCTTGGGGACGAATCACGCCGGCCACTTGAATCACCTCGGTGCCTTCAGACAGACCCAGTTTTTTCTCGCCACGCACGACCAAATTGCCGTTGGCCAAAATCTCGGTGACAGTGACAGTGACAGAGCCGGTCAAACTGGCCGCTTGTGCCGCCGTACCTGAGCCTGTGCTGGCCGTCTTGGCGGCGTTCATACTGAGTCCATCAAAAAAGGGATGGACATTGCCCAGCAAGGTGTTCGCGCCTGAGGGCAAAGCGGTGTTGCTGGCGTCACGGCTGACATCGGTTTTTTGGCTGCGGTCAGCTTGGGTGGATTCATTCAGCATCACCGTGATGAGGTCACCAATTTGGTAGTTGCGGCCACGGCCAAACCAAGCATCGCTTTGGCGGTTGCCGTAAATACCACCGGTTGCAGGCGCGGTTTGGTCTTTAACCAAAGGGTAGACCGGCGCGAAATCAGGTGACGGCGACAAACTGGACAACACCGGTTCGTGCGAGGCACAGCCTTGCAACACAGCCAAGAGCGTCAGTACAGAAAAAAGTTTTTTCATGATGGTTTGACCTAATTCAATCAAAGGTTCTGGTTCAAATACTTGAGCATGCCGTCGACCGCTTCGATGGACTTGGAGTTGATTTCGTAAGCGCGTTGGGTCTCGATCATGTTGACCATCTCTTCCACCACGTTCACGTTGGAGGCTTCCAAAGCGCCTTGGTTCAACACACCCGCACCCACGGTGCCAGGCTGCAGCAACTGCACCTGACCACTGGAAGCGGTGGCGGCCATCAAGTTGTTTCCTAAGGGCTTCAAACCACTTGGATTAATGAACTTGGCAATTTGGATCTGTCCCAACACCTGCTGGCCACCGCCTGCGACGAGTTCGACGGAGACGGTGCCGTCACGGCCAATCGTCAAAGATGAGGCGTTGTTGGGAATGGTGATATTGGGTTCAAGCAAAAAGCCGGTGGAGGTAACGAGTTGTCCGGTTCCCGACAGTTTGAATGCGCCGTCACGGGTATAGGCGACGGTGCCGTCTTGTTGCTGGATTTGAAAAAAGCCATCGCCCATGATCGCGACATCCAAAGGGTTTTGGCTGTTGACCATGTTTCCTTGGAGATGCAACTTTTCAGTGGCCACCACTTTGGTACCCGTGCCCAGCATCAAACCGGTGGGTGACTGGGTGTTGGCCGTGCTTTGGGCACCCGCTTGGCGGATGTTTTGGTAAAGCAAGTCTTCAAACACCGCGCGGTCGCGCTTAAAGCCCGTTGTGGAAACGTTGGCTAAGTTGTTTGAAATGACATTCATGCGCGTTTGCTGCGCATCCAAGCCGGTCTTGGAAACCCATAAAGCTGCATCCATTGCTTAACCCCTGTTCTTCAAAAAATCAGCGCCTAGGGCGCTTCCCATCAATTGGCCAGTTTGAGCATGGAAGAACCAGACTGGTCGTTTTCATGGCTGGCTTTCACCATCCGGACCTGCTGCTCAAACATGCGGGACTGCTCGATCAGTTTGACCATGGCCTCGGTGGGGCTGACATTGCTGCCCTCGAGAGCCTGTGTCGTGACTGACGCCCTTATAGGACCTGAAGCAAAATCCGCGCCTGTCGGTTTATCGTGCGCTTTAAATAAGCCATCTTCGCGGCGCGTCAAGGGGGTTTTGCTGGCGTCACGCAGCAAAAGCTGGCCAATTTGGGTCTGGGGCTGAACACCTGGGAGGTTAGGGTCGTGGATAAATATGCCGCCTTCTTGGGTAATCGTGACTTTGAAACCGGGGGGAACGGCAATCGGCGACTGGTTATCACCCAAGACAGGATGGCCGTTGCCGGTTTGCAGCACACCGTTGACATTGACCTGAAGATCGCCACGGCGGGTGAAACCCAGCTCGCCGTTAGGCGCTTGCACACCCAAGACGGTCTGGTCATTCATCAAAATGTCCAAGTCGCGGCCTGTCGCCATCAAGGGGCCGGGGGCCAACTTGATGAAGTCCATGTGTACGGCTTGGGGTTGGTAGTTGGAGTCAAAACCCTCGCCTTCGGCTCGGAAAGCCTTGAGCGAGACATCGTAGGAGCGCTTAAAGCCCGTCGTCGTCATATTGGCCATTTCATTGGCCAAGGCCTGACGCGCCAAACGCATTTCGGTAATTGCAGCAGAAGCGTTAAAGGCTAAGCGATCCATGTCGATTATCTAAGGAGGGGCGTTACGCTCTGATTTGAATAATCGTTTGGGTCAGCGTGGTGCTGGTCTCAATCGCCTTGGCATTGGCCTGGAAGTTACGCTGCGCGGTGATCAAGTCCACCAATTCCTGCGTCAAGTCCACGTTGGCACGCTCGGTCGCGCCAGAGCGCACCGTGCCGAAACCTGCTGAACCGGCCTCACCATACTTAGGTGTGCCAGAAGAAGCGGATTTGTAATAGCTGGTGTCACCAATCTGGCGCAAACCGGTGGGGTTGGTGAAGTTGACCAAGACCACCTTGCCCAGCGATTTTTGTGAACCGTTGGAGTAAGAAGCGTTCACCAAGCCATCGTCGCCCATAGACAGGCCGACCAAGTCACCTTCGGGCGCACCGTCTTGCGACTGTGACAACACCGCATAAGGCGAGGAGAACTGGGTGGACTTGGAGTAATTGATGTTGATGGTCAAAGCGCCCTTACCGTCTGGCAGGTAAACCGTGTCCAACTGCGAACCTTGTTTAGGAGACACCAAGTTACCGCCGGTGTCAAAGGTGAGTTCACCTTTTTCCAAGAAGATGGGTGACCATTCAGGCAAGGATTTAAAGCCATCAGGGCTGAAAGTTTCGTTGCCAAACTCGTCGATGTACTGTGCCACGGCCACGCCATTGACCACTTGGGTGTATTGCGTGGGCTTGATCCAGCTGGAGGTGGAACCACGGCCACCTTCCACATTCGCCAAGCCCCACTGGCTGTCGCCGGACACCTTGATAAAAGAGTTGGTAGAAGCTGTGCCAGAGGTGAATTTCAAGCGGTTGGTGGCGCTGTCGTAAGCCACTTTCACACCCGAGACCATGGAGCCAGTCAAACCATTTTGGTCTGCAGGACCGGCCAAGCGGTTGATACCGTTTTGCAGCGCCAGCACAAAGCTGTCAATCGTGTAAGTGTCTTTGGGTTCCAGGTAAACCGTGCCCTTGACGTCGTCAACCGACACCACGAATTTGTTGTTGGTCAGGTTGACACTGAAGTTGTTGTTGGCGTTGATGCCCAAGGGTGAGCCTTGCATCACCGCGGCCTGCGACTCGATACCGCGTACCGCTGTGGCCGAGGTCTTGACCTCGTATTTACCGTCTGCCAGCAAGCCAAAATGCTCGGAGGCATAGGTGCTGGGGTCTGTCAGTTTGATACTGGAGTCGTCACCGGTAGAGCCCGACTTGAAAATGAATTTTTCATTCACTGTGTCGTACTCCACCTTCATGCCATAGCGCTGCATCTTCAAGGCTCGGATGTAGCTATTGGTGATGGCAGGTGCGCCCTCGGTACTCAGCGCATCGCTGCCCGCGTCTTGGGTGATGGGCGATGTAATGCCCAGCTGGTTATTGATACCTGACAGCGTCACGATGGTGCCACTGCCCAACGGTGGGGTGAAGTTGAATTTTTGTGACACAGGGTCGTAGCTGGCCGTGACTTTATTGCCCAGCTTGGCAATGCTGTAACTTTGTGCGCCAGTGGACACTGTGGCCGCAGCGCTGGCCTTGGCATTTAGCTCAAAGCCAGTGATCTCTGCGCCACCAGCATCAGTGATTTTCAAGTCTTTGCCGTTGATCACAGAAACGTTGATCTTGCTGGTACGGGTGTCATCCCAGGCGCTGCCGTCACTGGTTTTTAATGTTGATCGAATCTTGGCCTGCAAAGCCGCGGCCAAATCGGTCATGGGAGAGCTGCTGAGGTTCAACGTATCCAAGGAGATGACGCCTGTGGTGGGATAGTCCCTGCCGTTCAATGTGAAGGTGAACGACTCAAACTCGTCCCCCACTGCCTCGGCAGACTGCGGAAAGCTGACATTGGACAAAGTCAATGAGCCGCCTGCAGTGACAGCGCCACCTGAGTCCAGTTCGGGGGCCACGATGCTGATAGAGCCGCCCTTGGTGAGCAAGCTGCCAAAGGTGGCGTCGTCGGTGTTCATGCTCAAAGACATGCCCGACACAAAGGTGCCGCTGCTATCCGCTGTGGCAATGGTGAAACTGCTGGTGTCAGACTCCCACGCCAATGTCAGCGTGTCGCCAACGGCTCTGCTGGCTGTGAGGCCGGTTTCGGTGTTGGTCCAACCGGTCACAACATTGATCGCCGCGTCCATATAACCCGCCAAAGCAGTGAGTTGGTCTGGGCCGTTCTCAGTATCCGTTGGGTCAAAGTTGGTCAGCTTGGGCGTCGCCGTTAAAGCGTCGGTCGCCAAAATACTGGCCATGGTGACGGTCTTGGTCAGCTTTACACCGTCTGGTGTGGTCAGGTTGACGGTGAAATCTTTGAAATGGTTGAGCCTGTTTTCGCTGCCAAAGCGGGTTTCAGAAAATGCCACGTTGTCCAGCGCCAAGCTTGAACCTGCGGCGGTACCGGTGATGGGTGCGGAAGGTGTGGCCTCAGCGGTGATACTGAATTCCGTGATTTGATAGCCAGAACCGTCGGTGATGGTGAAACCGGTTTCGGCATCATTGACTTTGACGTCGACCTTACCGGCTTCAAAAGATGACCAACCCTGTGAGGTCAACTCACTTTGGATATTGGTTTTCAACTCTTTGGCAAAGGCTTCCAGCGTGGTGGAATCCATGCTGGAAATATCAAAATCGACGATGTCGGTAGAGCCAATCTGCATATTCAGCAAGGTGTAGGTACCCACAGCGCCGGTGGCGATGGTGCCTGATGTAAAGCTGTTGCTGATGGTTACGGGCGAACCCGTGCTGACGGTGCTCAAGCCTAGGTCGGAGACAGTGACACCATCGCCGCTGGTCAAACGGATTTCGTTGCCGTTTTGCACATTGACGGTGACTTTGGAAGCTGCATCTGAGCTGTAGCCAAAGCGGGTAACCAAATCCTGCTGAATATGCTCTTGCATATTGGTGGCCAAGTCCTCCATGGGCTTGGTGCTCAGTGGGTCAGTTAAGCTGAGTTCACCCGAGATGGTGACCGCACTGGTACCCGACCCCAAGGTGAAGCTGTAGCCTTTGAATTCGCTGGCCAGTGGGGTGGTACTGAACGCCACATTGGACAAAATATTGCTGCTGCCATTGAGTTGGTCGTTGATCTTGTTGACCACCTCTTCGTAGGTCATGTCGGTAGCATCGAGTTGAACCATGCGGTTTTCGGTCAGCGTGCCTTCTGAGTTGGTGGCAGAAATCGCAAAGTTTTGCTGACCTGCAAAGTTGAAATAGCGCTCATCACCAAATTTACGGTTAATGACGTTGGTCAATTCTTTGGCAATTTCAGTGCCCGACAAGGTCATGTTGCTGCCGGCCAAGTGTTCTAAGCCGACTTGGACAGGTACGCCAGTGCCGTCCACATCCAAGCTAAACAAATTGGTCAACTGTGTGCTTTGCAAGTTCCTGAAATCGATACCTTCCAAGGTACTCAAATTCGGCGCCAGGCCACCGGTGATGGTCGCGGGTTCGGAAGCGCGTTTATCGGTCAGTTGGTTGAGCGAGAACTTCTGTGTCTTGGAGTTCACCAACAAGTCACTCACCTCGCTCTCGGGCTTTAACTGACCGTATTTGTTCACATACATTTTTTCGCCCGTGGTGGAATCGGTGGCTTGCTGCAAAGCGGCTGCGACCAGCGTTTCACCCACATACACATAGGTTTGCCATTTGTTGTTGGGGTCGGCTTGGCTCGCATTTTGTGTTTTGGCGTAATAGACCGTGGCCAAGTAACCGTTACCACCCTTGTCATACACCGTCAAAGCGGTGCTTTTGTTGTACGTGTCGGGGTCGTTGCGGTTGAAAGCTTTGGTCACCACCTGCGCGTCAGCAGGAAAGTTCAAGCCCAACTGCACTAAAGAAGTTTCTTTGGCCATGCCGGTGGTTTTTTGCGGAATGGTCAACACGTTCATATCGCTCAAATTGGCTTTACCGGTCGAGTCCACTGACGCCGCCATCAAACGCTGGCCGGCTGAGTTCACCACGTTGTACTGGTCGTTCATCATGAACGAGCCGTTGCGCGTGAAAATATCTTGGAAGCCGTCACCCGATTTAAGAGGGAAAAAACCATCACCCGAGATGGCCAAGTCCAGCGTGTTGGACGAGAAGTTCATATTGCCCTGACCAAACTCTTGGGTCACACGTTTCAATGACACACCTTGACCGACCGCCGATGTGGCCTTTTGCAACGGCGAGGTTGCAAAAATATCGCCGAAATCGGCGCGGCTGCGCTTGAAACCGACAGTACTCGCGTTGGAAATGTTGTTCGAGGTCACGCCTAACTGCGCAGTGGCAGCATTCAAACCGGTGAGTGAGGTAAAAAAGGACATGGTTCAGATACTCCGTTGTATTTTTTGCGTGTGATTTAGTAAGCGATTTGTTTGACGTTAGCCAAGCTGACACTCTTGCCGCCATCGACTTCGAGCAGCCAAGTGTTGTCGGCGGTACCAGCGTTGCTGACGCTGCGCACGGTAGAGAACATGTTCACCGTGGGTTGCACCGCTTTGCCAAGCGAGCTGGCAAGCACTTGCATGGTGTAAGCACCGTCTGGCATAGCGGCACCGGTGTCGCTCATGCCGTCCCAAGCCAACTTCATGGAACCAGGGGTCTGAGCGGGGTAAATCAGTTTGCGAACCACTTGGCCGCGGTTGTCCAAAATTTGCATTTGCACGCCATCAGCGCCATTGGGCAAGTCCACACTGGCTTGCACAGGTTGGCCGCCCAACAACATGGCGGGGGCATTGGGAACCGCGACTTTGCGGCCGATCATGGCAGCACCGGCGAGCATCTTGTCGCCTTGCATGCTTTGCACCATGGTCTCCATGCTGGTTTTCATAGAGGTGGTGGCTTCTAACTGTGAGAACTGCGCCAATTGCGCCACAAAGGCCTCGTTTTTCACGGGGTCCAAGGGGTTTTGGTTCTTCAATTGGGTAGTGAACAAAGTCAGGAAAGCGCCCTGGTCCATGGTGCTGCTGGTCGCCTTGACTTTGTTCTTGGCTGTGTATTCCTCGTAGCTGACGATGCCGCTGGGCAAAGGTGCTTTGGTTGTAGGTGCAGTCGTGGCCATGTCAATCTTTCAAATATCAGGATTTGGTGATGTCCAAAGTGCGCATCATGAGTTGCTTGGCGGTGTTGACCACCTCGACGTTGTTTTGGTAGGAGCGCGAAGCCGCCATCATTTCGATCATTTCCTGCATCTCGTTGACGTTGGACAAATACACAAAGCCATTGGCGTCAGCCGAGGGGTTGCCAGGGTCGTACATGCTGCGAATAGGTGTGGGGTCATCGACAATTTGGTCGACTTTCACGCCACCCTTATAGGGAAAGCCGCCATTGGTCATCTCGTCTTTCAGCAAAGCCTTGAAAACCGTGCGCTTGCCGCGAAAGGCCTCAGCCTCCGATGCAGCGACCGTGGTGGCGTTGGCCAAGTTCGAGGCCGTGGTGTTCATGCGCACCGTTTGTGCGTTCAAAGCGGTGGCGGCAATACCGAAAACAGAATCCAGGGTTCTCATGGCTTATCACTCCCCTTTTATGGCTTTGCGAAGACCGCTGATGCGGTTTTCCAAGAAGCTCAAAGTGGTTTGGTAGTCGGCTGCAGCCTTACCAAAATTGGCCTGCTCAACGTTGATCTCAACGGTATTGCCGTCAAAAGAGCTGTTGAAAGGAACGCGGTAGCGCATACCGTTGTCGGGCTGCTCTTCAAGCGCCGCGAAATGCTTTTCATGGGTGGCGGAGATGTACTCACGCTGGGTTTCTTTGAGCATGGCTTTGAAGTCCAGCTCTTCCGCTTTGTAATTGGGTGTGTCCGCGTTGGCGATATTGCGCGCCAAGACTTCCATGCGTTGGCTGCGAACACCCAAAGCACGCTCGTGGATGCCAAATGCGTTGTTTAATAAATCCATCATCCCCTCCTTGCCTTGTTGAATTCGCCGTTTTCACGACGCCTGGGTTGAAAAACACAAAAACTCAGACTGATCATGCAAGTTATGTGCCATGCCAAGCTGAGTACTTACCGTTGCGCTTTTCCTATCAGCAGCGGCAACACCTGTCCAAAACGCCGACAAGGCGGCAAAGCTTTGCCGCTTCATCGCAAATAATCCTGATTTAAATAAGCGCCAACCCGCAGCACCTGCGCACGCTGCTCGTTGTTGACCACTTGCACCGGCGGGCTGCTGCGGGTGAGGGTTTGCGCCAGCTTTTGGGCCTGCGCTTTGGCAGCCTCATACAAACCAAGACGCTCATTGGCGTGCTGGTGCAAGCCTTGGACAATCGAGTTGCGGGTAATAAAGGTACTGGGGTCACGGTTGACATACAGCTTTTTCGCTTGTGTGCCTGCAATGTTCAGGTCGGCGTTGGGCGCTTTTTCGCGTCGGGCAGCTGGCGTGAGCACTGTTAAGTACAAATCATCCAAATTGGTTGGGCCCATGGATTTGAGGCCGTTTTGGTCAAAGTACTTCTCCACCATATTTAATTGCTGCAACACACTGTGGTTCAAAATCGCCTTGGGATTGTTGGCAAAACCGGCGGTGGCGGCACCTCGGTCAGGTCCATCACAGAACTGAATGATGCCGTGACAACGGTTGTTGGTGGCCTTGGGGTTCATGCCATCGCTCTCCATCAGGGTCAAGCGGGCAAAGTCGTCTGGCGCAAATTGGTAGTGACGCGCCATGCCTAATATCTTTTGGTAAACCTGCTGCTTTTCTTCAGCGGGGATAAAGCCTTTCTCGACCGCGCGGTCCAAGGTTTTTTGCAAAATTGGGTTCTGCCCTGGCAATACAGGAAAGTTAGTGCTTGCCTGCAAGCGCTTGCTATGCAAAGCCTGCTGGGTCGACAGATTGGGCGTAGCCTGTTGGGGCTGGGTCAACACACTCAGGTTCAAACGCTGGCCTGGGTAAATACGGTCAGGGTTGCTGATGCCGTTGGCCCGGGCTACGTCCTGAGACAGCCGCAAAGCCTCGCTGTTGCTAACAGGTCGGCCCAGTTCAGCCAAATGGTTTTTGACGATGCTGCTCAAGGTGTCACCGTCTTGAACCGCCATGCTTTTGACCTGCGGGTTCAAAATGGTCGAGGAATTGACACCCGACCTTTGTTGTAATTGTGACAAGGTTTGCGCAAAACCTACCCTGCCCGGCAAGGCCAAGCTGGTGCTGCGCGCAGAAGTGTTAGCGTCATTTGGATTGACAAACGTTGTTCTAACGAGTGCTTTGGGATCAACATTGAAGTTCATTTTGCGTTCGACTCTGGGTTGAAACTCGGCTGGCATCAAATTTGCATCGGGTGTAGGCATGACGCTAAAACGTCAAAACTTTCACACCCTTGGAGACCATCTTGCAAATGCTGTGCCGAACCTTTCAGACAGTACCCAAACCGGCTCGTAGCGCCTTGGCGCTGCTAGCTGTGCTCTTGGGCAGCGTGGTGTCTTTGACCCAAGCCCAAAACACACCTGCACCTGCCACCGCATGGCCGGCTGTGGAGTCAGGCGCCAAACAATTCGTGGTGGACAGCCAAAAAATCGATCCCAGCTTGGTCAGCATCCTGCCCATGGACAGCCGCATCAACATCAAGGCCTGCACCCAAGACATCGTGTTTGACCAGCCTTATGGCAACAAACAAAGCGTCAGAGCCCGTTGCGCCCAGCCTTTGTGGCAACACTTTGTGATGGTTCAGGTGAAAAACACCTTGGGCAACCAAATCAACCAAGCCAACAACAATGGCCAAGTCAGTCGCACGGTCTGGGTCAGCACACAGACCTTAAAGCGCGGTACCACCTTGCAAGCTGGCATGTTCAAACAAGCCAATCTGCCGGTTCCCGCTTATGAAACCCGTTTCGTGGGTGACGAGCGCGAAATGCTCAATATGGAGTTGCTGCGCGACTTGCCAGCCAATACCCCTTTGCGTCAACAAGACCTGAAGTCCTCCACCATGGTCAAGCGCGGTCAGCAAGTGCTGGTAGCCGTTGGTGAAGGCAAAGGTTTTTTGATCACGGTTAGGGCTGAAGCCCAGCAAGACGGTACCTTGGGCGACCAAATTCGCTTGAAAAACCCCGAGTCAGGTCGATCATTGTCAGCGGTAGTCACCGGCATGAACACGGCACGCGGCTTGTAATGAGTACGAAATGTTTCTTTTCAACTTTGTCCGCTTTTTTTACTTCGTTGGTCTCAAGTCTCAAGATTTGGGGTCGATACTGCCAATGTGAAGTTTTATATAAACTCCACTCTCATTCATAAGGAATCATCATGTCTGACCCTGTTTCCAACAACGCCAGAATTGCCAACCAAGCTGCATCGCGTGCAACCTTGGAAAAATTGGATAACAAGTCCAAAGCTGTCAAAAATGCACCTTCTCCTGAAGCCAAGGCTGCACCCGCACCCGCGCCTCAAAATGCGGACACGGTCAACCTGAGCAATGTCAACCAACGCGCCAAAGATGCGCCCGACTTTGACCGAGCCAAAGTTGAAGCCATCAAAACCGCTTTGCGTGAAGGCAGCTACCCGATCAACCCACGTCGCATTGCTGAAAACTTTGTTGCGTTGGAAAAAATGATCTGATCGCCCCAAGGACTCTGTCATGAATGCACAAGCTTCTATCGAAGAACCCCAAGCCGTGTCTTACGCCGATGTGCAGTTAGACCGCTTGGTCGATTTGCTCGACGAGGAATTCAATGCCCTCAAAGAGCAAGACTTGGACGCATTTGAAGAACTGTTGAATGAAAAAAACCATATCCTGGCCGATCTCACGCAACTCACTGGCATTCGCCAACCTGAGGATGCGGATCGCTTAGGCCCTGAGTGGGCACCGTTTCGCACCCGCATGGTCACCTGCCGCGATATGCACCGACGCAATGAAATTTTGATTTTGCGCAAACTCGACGCTATCCGTGGCGCTTTGGAAAGCTTGAATGTGAACGACCCCACCAGCCCCGTGGAGGTCTATGACCGCTTAGGTCAAATCAAACGCTTGCGCCGTATGCGCGGCTACAGCGAAGCTTAATCAGCCTTCGCCGCCTGATCTGTTTCAGGCTTGTCCTTGGCCTCGTCGCCAGGCTGCATCCCCTTTAGCCAATACACCCACGACAAAATCACCGCCACAGCGGTGTACATGTCTTGCGTGATTTCTTCCCCCACATCGAGACGGCTGAGCAGCGCCAGCAACTGCGGATCTTCGGCCACGTAAATGCCTTGACGCTTGGCCTCGGTGATGATGCGCAGCGCCAAATCTTCTTGGCCCTTGGCCACCACGCGGGGAGTTTTTTGTTTGCCGTATTCAAGGGCAACCGCTTCCAAGGGTGCTTTCATGGTCTTAAGCCCTTAAATCGATGACCGAGCCACGGGTACCCGAGGACTCGCTCACCCGCGCCAGTGGACGCGGGGCGTTGAAGATTTGAAACGACTGCAACTGCAGCCCAGCCGAGCCCAGCTCCAGACCCAGCTCGCCGGAGCGCTCTTTCGCCAAATGCGCAACGTCACCGCGCAGCGCCCACATCACCAAATCCACATCGCTGCCTTTGGAGATTTGGGTGTTCAACCACACCTCGCCCAGCACCCGACTGCGCGAATGGATGTCCACACTCAAAGGCGGCTCTTCTTGGCCTTTTTTGCGCGGCGGGCGTTGGAAATGCAAATCCACCGGATCCGCATCGACAAATGGCAAGATGACATGCAAGGAGAGTTCGCCTTGCTGCATTTTTTGTGCGCTCTGGGCTTGAGCGGCCTCAAATTCTGAGGCGGCATCTTCCACTTGGCGCAACACTTCCTTGTTTGCGCCCTCTTCGCTCAGCAAGCTCAATAAGGTTTTCAACAAAGTCTTGGGGTCGTCCGCCGCCTCTTGGCCTTGCAACAAGATGTTTTCAATACTGCGGGCTTGACCCATCACCGCTTTGCGCAACATGCTGGGGTTGATTTGCGCCATGGAACTGCGTTGCTGCAAGAGGCGTTGAAACCACGGTCCGATTTCGGCTTGGGTGCCCCAACTGCCTTGTGCCACATCGCTCAGCAACTTTGAAAACGTGGCAAAACCAGGCGGGTGCATCAGCAACATGCCCACGCGGTTGGACTGCGGTTCGGGTTGCGCCGCCTCTGCGGCCAGCGCCAAACCAGGGTTCAAGCCAAACAACTGGTTCACCGGTGTGGCTGTGGCGGGTGGGGCTTGGCCGTTGGGATAGGCTTGGATCAAAAAGCCCCAACCGCCGGGGTTGTGGCTGACACGCAAAAACGGCTTGTCGCCGTCTTTCAAAACCCAGCCATTGGGTAAATCGAAAAAGAAATCTTTTAACCAAAGCCGCACCCGCTGATCGCGGACTTCTGCGGTGGCTTGAACAATTTGTCCATCTCGCAGGCCCAGCTGCTGAGCAACCGGTGTTTGCACCCAGACCGTGCGGTTCTCAGCCTGGACAAGCCCAATCCGGCTGGCTGCACTGACGACATCGGGCCCAAGCATCAAGGGAGCTTATCAGGGGTAACGCACCCAGTTGCGTTTGTTGGGTTCTACCAGCGCTTGGAAGTTACCGCCTTGGTGTGCCGCCGCACCACCCACGGGTGCAGGCAAGGGGTTGGCTGGCGGGCTGTTGGGTTCCACATTGGCTTTAGAAACTGCACTTGGCATGAGTTTTTGAATCAACTCGGCTTGGTCAGCCAAGTTCAGCACGGTGCCAGGCTGCAGCTTTTTGGTGTTGACTTTGGTGAAGGCCTTGGGGTTGTTCACCACCACCCAGTCACGCAGCACATCGGCTTTGAGGGGGCTGTTGCCATAGTATTTTTTAACCAATTTCTCTAAGGTGTCACCGGCCACCACGGTATGGGTTTTCCAAACGGGGGCGACCATGTCCTCAGGCAACGGCTTGCCCACCGGTGCAGCAGGTTTGACCACCGCAGATGTCGCGGCTGGCACAGGGTCTTGGGCGATATCGGCCTTGACCAATTTGATGGACTTGGACATGGGCTTTTTTGCAGGCGTGACTTCTGCGGGCATGAACTCTTTGGGCAACTCCAAAGGCGCTTGGCGTGGCGCCTCTACAGCCCAGACCGAAGACATCAGGGCACAAGAGAGTGCCAAAGGCATGGCAAAGTTTCGGGGGCAGGCGTACAACATGGTCAATCACTCCTGAGATTCAAGGCGTATGCGGAATGGCTACCCATTGCGCATTCGCGGGAAATTTGGTTCCTGCGGTGAACTTAAGCTCCGCATAATAATCGCTCACAGCCACCACCTCAGCCATGGTAATACGCTCCAAGGCACGGGGTTCTAAGGCACGAAGCGGCAATTTCAGGCGATCGGCCAACACCATTTGGCTGCCCACGCGGATGCCACTGGCGGCACCACCGGCGATGCGAACGCTGCCCGAATTGAACTTCAACACCTGAAACTGTGGCACTTTGCAAGACAGCACTTTTTCCATGCCCACTTGAAGACTTTGGATGCTTGCCTGAACTTGCGCAACCACGGTGGGTGACAAAGGCTTGGATTCGATACCCACGGTACGCGGCACATCGATGCTGATTTGTTGCGAACCACGAAAAGCCGGGTCTTGCCCAGCGCCGCGACCAATGAGCTCCCAGCTCACGTCGTACACATTGGCGCCGGGGAAAGAGTCACTGCTGGCCGACACATTCAGGCGCAACACCCACGGCACCAACTGCTCGCCCTGACCTACCAATAACTGCTCGTAGCCGTCTGCAGGCAATTTGCGCTCGCTGACACGCCAAGACTTGGCATGGTGAGAGGCAGCAAACACCTGTTGGCGAAATTGCTGACCGATCAACTGGGCTTCAAAGCGGCGACCCGCTGCCATGGAGGACCCATAGCGCAACTCCCAGTTGAGCTGATGCCAGACCGCGCCATCCGCAGCGGAAGAGACGCAACTGGGGGCCAAAGCGGTTTTGCCATCCAGCTGCATGCCTGTGGCTGTGGGCTGCTGGTCCATGTCGCGGCCATAGGCCAAGATACGCACACCGCGCACTTCCATGCCGGTGACAAAGCTGTTGCTTTCGCGCAGAGCGCCGTTGCCATCAACCCATTGGGTAGAGCGCACTTGGGTAGGGCCCTCAAGCGAGCGCTGAACCAGCGACTGGCGAATCGCCTCCAAACGCTCTTCAGCGGTCAGCGACTGCGCAGACACAGAGGTCATCAGGCTGCTGGCCAAAACCAGCGCTGTCACAGCAGAGCAAACAAAACGAGCGCGCATATCGATCAACCTTTAAGAGGTGTGGGGCTTAGCGGCGTGAAGCGATTTGTGTCAGGTACAGGGTACGCAAGTCTTGCACCGCATTGCGGTCCAGCGACAAGGTGGTCTCGTAGGTGTCGTCACCGATGGGCGTGATGCTCACCAAGTTAGCGCCATAAATCACGCCTTCCACGCGGGCGCGGAAGGTGTCATTCATCACCGTCATATCAGCCACGGTGGTGCTGGCGTCCATTTGTTGGCCATAGACCTGTTCGGTCAAAGCGCGGTAAGCGTCAAGCTTGGAAGCGCGAATCGCCAACAAGCGTTGCTGAGCAGGGTTTTTGTGGTTTTGGATGCTGATCACCGCATAGCCGGTGGCCACAAAGGTTTCGCGCTTTTCCATCATCGGGGTGATCATGGAAACAGGTGAGGGCTCGGGCGCCACCGATGGCGCAACTTTAGGCGCTGTAGCAGCACCCGCGGGGGCAGCAACCGCGACCACTGGCGCCTGCACAGGGCCAGACAGGGTATGAATGGTTTCGCAAGCTGTCAGACCTGACAGTGCGGCAGCAGCGAGAGCAATTCGGTACATCATGGCAATTTCCTCTGAATGGGTACAAGCTATGAATCGGCGCACAGTGGCGCTTCTTTAAGGCCATTCATCCTTTTAGTTGGAATACTTTTGGCGACTTGCCCAATTAGCCCCATGCGTCACAATCTTGGCAAGCATGAAGCAACCCTCACATTTCATCGGTAACAGCCCGATCGCGCAAGCCCTGCGCCGCCTGATCTCCACCATTGCCAACTCCGCTGCCACGGTTCTTATCACGGGTGAAAGCGGTACGGGCAAGGAGTTGTTGGCGCGTTCATTGCACGAACAATCCGACCGTTTGGGCGGCTCATTTGTACCTATAAATTGCTCAGCTATACCCAAAGAATTATTAGAAAGTGAACTCTTTGGTCACCGCAAAGGTTCCTTCACTGGCGCAGTGGCCGACCGCATTGGACGCTTTGAGTTGGCGCATGGTGGCACCATTTTTTTAGATGAAATCGGCGATATGTCGCTGGATATGCAGGTGAAGTTGCTGCGTGTGCTGCAAGAGCGGGTGATTGACCCCGTGGGCTCGACACGGCAAATTCCCATCGATGTTCGTGTCATTGCCGCCACACACCGCGATTTAGAAGCAGAAATTCAAGCCGGACGCTTCCGCGAAGATTTGTACTATCGACTTAATGTCTTGCCTGTGGTCACACCACCCCTGCGCGAACGCCCCCAAGACATTCCAGAGCTGCTGAATTTTTACGCCGCTCACTACAAAGCCCCGCATTCCCATGCGATTCGTTTCAACCCCGCGTTTTTAGACGCCCTCACGAATTACGCTTGGCCTGGCAATGTGCGTGAACTGACGAATTTGATGGACCGCTTCAGCACTTTGTACGCCGGTCAAGAGTTGGATATGCGTTCGATTCCACCTAGCTTGCTACCCAAGGGCTTGGTGCCGGTGCAAGAAAGCATGTTGCTGCAAATGGGGCCATGCATTTCTCAAGACATGACGCCACCGCCCGAGGTGCTGGCTGAAATGAACGAATCCGCCAGCATGGTGGACCAACCCGAGCCCCAAGACAACGAGATCGAGAGCATCATCATGTTGGCGCAAGGCATGCCGCATTTGCCACCAGAAGGCATGTCGCTCAAAGACCGCTTGGCTGAAATTGAGCGCAACATCATTGAGCAAGCTTTGGAGCGCTCACAAGGCAATGTCTCGCGCACCGCCAAACTCTTAAACCTTCAGCGCACCACCTTGATCGAGAAGATCAACAAATACGACCTGCGAACCGCCTAAGGTTTATTTAGGCTCTTGGTTGAGCACCGTGATGCTCATGCGACGGTTGCGCGGATCAAACTTGTCCTTGGGATTGAACGGATCGGTATCGGCCACACCCTCGATGCGTTTAAAGCGCTCTTCCTTGATGCCTTTTTTCTGCAAAATTTGACGCGTGGCCTCGGCACGATCTGCCGACAGCGACCAGTTATTTTTGCCTTCAGGATTTTGGAAGGGAACCGCATCAGTGTGACCGCGGATGGCCACCTTGTTGGGCATATCACCCAAAGAGGCCGCCACTTCGCCGATCAAGGCCGCTGCCTTGCCTTGCATGCCCACACCGCCACTGGGGAACATGGCGAAGTCAGCGTTGTCGATGATCTCAATACGCAAGCCGTCTTGGTCGCGGCTGATCGCCACTTTGTCTTTCAAGCTTTCGAACTTTTTGTTTTCCGACAATTTTTCTTTCAGCTCTTGTTCGAGTTTTTCAAAGTTTTCTTTGTCTTCTTGTTCCGCCGCAGCTTTGCGCTCGGCTTTGCTCATTTTTTCAGGATCAGAGCCGCCTTCACCCTGACCCTGACCGCCTTCGCCAGCGCCTTTTCCTTCGCCTTTGCCGCCAGAAGTGGGGTCTTTGGCCTCGTTTTCATTTTCGGGGCCAGGTTCGGTGTCGGGGTTGGGGCCGCCCTCAGACCTGGGCGTCAAGCGCTCGAGCAAGCCGGTTTGGCGCGAACCATAAGGAAAGGCATCGGGGTCGATGATGGAACGACCACCCAAGACGCCGTTGGAGCCCGCCAGTTGACCCACAGGCGTCAAGCTGTGCGAGGTGGGTTTGAAATAGTCGGCAATGCTTTTGCGTTGGTCGGCGTTGGACGCACCCAGCAACCACATCAACAAAAAGAACGCCATCATGGCGGTCATCATGTCGGCCAGCGCAATCTTCCAAGCGCCACCGTGGGCACCGCCATGGCCATCTTCGATCTTCTTGATGATGATGACGGGCGCCAGACCCTCGGCTGCAGGCGGTGCCGCTTCAGCCGCAGGTGGCGCATCGGGTGGCGCGTCCGGCGAAGCATCAGCGCCAGCGGCGGCGGGGTCTTCCTTGGCGGCTTGTTCCTCAGCCATGGTTACTTGCCTCGCATACCGTCAAAAATTTCACCAAACGAAGGTTTGTTGTGGTGATTGATCACCGATCGGGCAGCTTCAATCACGAGGGGCATGGGGTGGCCATGCAAATTCGCCACGATCAGCTGTTGGACGCATTTGAAAATTTCACCATCTTCTTCGACCACTTGAGCAATGCGAATGGCAAATGGACCGGCAATACCATAGGCTAACAACACGCCCATGAAGGTACCGACCAGCGCTGAACCAATCAGGGCGCCCAACACCGGTGGAGGCTGGTCAATCGCACCCATGGTTTTCACCACACCCAACACGCAAGCCACAATGCCCAGCGCAGGCAAAGCGCCCTCCATACTGGCCCAGAAAGTCGCGTTCATGCCCTCATGGTGTTGGTGGTTTTTAATAGAAGCTGTCATCACGTCTTCCACCGCATAAGGACTTAAATTGCCCGATGACACCACCATCAAACGGATGGTGTCACAAATCATGTCCAACAAGGCATGGTCTTGCAAAATGGGGGGGTATTCGGCAAAGATGGCGCTGGACTCGGGATTCTCGATATGAGGCTCCAGCGCAACAGCGCCTTCGGCTTTAAGCGTTTTTAATATCTTCGAGACCACCAAGATGATCGCTAGATAGTCCTCCTTGTGGTACTTGGGGCCTTTGAAAACCTTGCCTGCCGCTGCGAACCCAGTGCCAACGCCTGCCTTGCTGTTGCCGATCAAAGCAGCACCAACAGCTGCACCGAAAATGGACACAAACTCGAAAGGAGCCGCCTTGATAATAGGGGCCATGTCGCCGCCGTGGACAATGTACACGCCAAAAACGCAAGCGAACAAAACAA
>CAMCWS010000020.1 GCA_945882755.1 Bordetella parapertussis
GCAGGGCTCAAGGCCTCGTCGTCAGAGGGGTGACGTGCCGCATTGGCAGCAGCTTTGAAGGGGTCGAAGCCCACGCGTTGCAAAGCGGCGATAAAGGTTTCTCCATGCTGGCGTTGCTCGGTGTAGACCTGCAGCACGGCATCAATCACGTCCACCACCTCGGCAGACGAGAACGAGGGACCCACCACCTTGCCGGGTTGGGGTGTACCGCTCAGGGCAGAACCATCCGAGCCGCCCAAGGTCACTTGGTACCACTCCTTGCCGTCCTTGTCCACGCCCAAGATGCCAATGTGGCCGCTGTGGTGGTGACCGCAAGAGTTGATGCAACCGCTGATGTGCAGGTCAATTTCACCCAAGTCAAACAGCTCGTCCATGTCTTGGTAGCGCTCGGTGATGGCCGCAGCAATGGGAAGTGATCTTGCATTGGCCAAATCGCAATAGTCGCCGCCTGGGCAGGCAATCATGTCGGTCAACATGCGGATATTGGGTTTGGCCAAACCTAGCGCCTTGGCTTCTTGGTATAGGGCCGGCAGTTGCTCTGCAGCCACCCATGGCAATACCAAGTTTTGGTCATGGCTGACACGGGTTTCACCAGCGGAGTAGGTGTCGGCCAACGCAGCCGCAGCGTCCAGTTGATCGGCGGTGGCGTCCCCAGGTGCTTGACCCAAACGCTTGTATGACAAGGTGACCACACGCAAATGCGGATTGCGATGCGCTGCTACGTTTTGTTGCAACCAACGTGCGAAGTTATTGTCCTCATCGGCGGTTTTGGCAAGCAATGCGTGAACCGCTTCAGCCGATAAAGAGAATTTTCGAGTCAATGTAGGAGGCACAAAACTGGCGCTGACACGGTCTAACTCGGCTTGGGTGATGGTGTGGGGTGCGCCGTCTTGGGTGAGGATGCGCTGGTACTCGGCTTCAACCTGATCCACAAAGGCTTGGCCCTCGGCTTTGACCAAAATTTTGATCCGCGCTTTGTATTTGTTATCCCGACGACCAAAGCGGTTGTAGGCACGAACCACGGCTTCCAAATAGTTGAGGATTTGGTGCCAAGGCAAAAACTCACGAATGACGCTTGCGATGATGGGGGTGCGGCCCATGCCGCCGCCCACCATCACGCGAAAACCCACCTCGCCTTCAGCGTTGCGCAGCACATGCAAGCCCACATCGTGCCAAGCGGTGGCGGCGCGGTCTTCACTGGCGCCAGTGATGGCGATCTTGAATTTACGCGGCAGAAACGCGAACTCGGGGTGCAAGGTGCTCCACTGGCGCATGATTTCTGCATAAGGGCGGGGGTCGACGATTTCATCCACCGCCACACCGGCGCGTTCATCCGAGGTGATGTTGCGTATGCAGTTGCCGCTGGTTTGAATACCGTGCATATCAACGCTTGCCAAGAGGTCCATCACGTCCGCGCTTTTCTCAAGCGGTATCCAGTTGTATTGCAGGTTTTGGCGGGTGGTGAAGTGGGCGTAGCCATAACTCAAAGGGGGTGCGGCAATGCCGCCGATGGCGTGTTGTTTGGCTTGCGCTTCTTGAAACAAACCGTCTGTGGGGCGGTCATATTCGCGGGCAATACGGGCCAAGACCCGTAACTGGGCGCTGCTCAGTTCGCCGTAAGGCACGGCCACCCGCAGCATGGGCGCATAGCGTTGCACATACCAGCCGTTTTGCAGACGCAAGGGTTTGAACTCGTCTTCACTCAACTGGCCGTTCAAGCGGCGGGTTAGTTGATCGCGGAATTGGGCAGCGCGTTCTTTGATGAAGCGGCGGTCGAAGTCGGTGTATTGGTACATAAGCTATTTAAATGAAAACCAGTTTGCTGCCGGCCCATGCCAGCAGCACAGACAGGGCAGAGCGAATAAAACGTTCGGGGACACGGGTGACCCAATGCGAACCCAGCCAAATGCCAGGCAAAGAGCCGATAAGCAACAAACCCAGCAGTTGCCAATCCACCGTTCCCAGTGAAGCATGACCTAAGCCTGCCACCAAAGTGAGTGGAACGGCGTAGGCAATGTCAGCCGCCACGATGCGGTAGAGCGGCAGTTGGGGGTAGAGCAACATTAAGACAGTCACGCCAATCGCACCCGCGCCCACCGAGGTGAGGGTGACCAACACGCCGATCACCGCACCAAAAAAAATCGGTAACAAAGGATGCTTTGTTTGATCAGCAGGTTGTTCTGGTTCAGATGTATTGTTGACTTCAACACGGCGAGGACCGCGAATGGCTTTGTACAAAGTGGCTGCGGCGGTCAGCATCAAGGCAATGCCCAAACTAAAGGTGATGACTTTTTGCACCACGGGGTTGGAGGTGCCCAAGTCGTGCAGCACCCACAGCGTCAGCAAAGCTGCGGGAACGCTGCCCAAGCTCAGGCTGAACACCACACGCCAAGGGATGATGCGTTGGCGTGCAAAGTTCAACATGCCACCGGCCTTGGTGCCTGCGGCAAATAGCAAATCTGTGCCGACTGCCAAGGCAGGCTTGATGCCAAAGCCAAAAATCAGCAAGGGCGTCATGAGCGAGCCGCCCCCCACGCCGGTCAGGCCCACGATGAAGCCCACCACAAAGCCCGCCAAAATGAATACAAAATCTTCCATAAGGACGAAACTGTACTGTTTGGATATATAGAACCCAACTATTTTTTTGTTTTGGGTATATACGATTTGGCTATAAACGATTAATTCTGACCTTTTCGCCTCTTAATCAGAATGAATATAGAAAGCCAAGCGTTCAGCGCAAGCCATTGCCAAGGTCAGTCCGCGTGACCCCATGGCGGTCAGCACATACCAACTGGGTAAATGCTGAGCTTGCAAAGCACGCGCTACAGGCATTCGGTTAACCGAAGTGCAGCGCACCCCAGACCAGCCTTGCAGTTGGTCTGGGGTGCGCCATTGAGTTTTCAGTTCTTGTGCGGCGCGGGGCAGCAACTGCTGCAATTTGGCCAAGTTCTCTGCATGGTCTTGTGGGGTGACCTCGGCTTTCGCTTGACCACGGTGAAACGTGGCACCGCTGTACCAAGCCAAGCCCTGGGGTGTCGGCACACCGCTGACAAAGCCGCCAAAGCCATTGACTGCAAACGGAGGGAATGCTGTGGCAGTGCCTGCTGCGTGATAGCCCCAACTGACTTGCCCCGCCACAGGTATCAAAGGCAATTCAGGCACATGGGGAAGGTCTGCCAAAAAGTCGCTGGTGTGAGCGCCCAAGGCCAAGACCACCGCGTCATAGCCCAAGGCTTGTATCTCCGTGGCAATCAGCGTTTGACCACCTTGAAAATGGATGGCGGGGTGGTCCATCAAAGCATTCACCAAGGCGCGGGGTTTGATCCAAGCGCCATGGGGTTGCCACAGTTGTTCGTGGGGATTGATCTCGTTCAGGCCAGCCTGTGACAGTTGCAAGTCGGTGGGTGTTTTTACCCAGCCGTGCCACACACTGCCCACTTCCGACGGTTGCCATGGTTTTTTCTTGGTGTGCCCCTCTAAGCGAAGCTCCAATACGCCGCAGTCCAACCAATCTTGACCCTTGACAAGGTGTTTCTCTGCAAATGCCATCACCTTTTGCACCCCTGCGCGGGTGAGTTGCGACAAGGGGTTGTCGTCCATCGATACATGGCAAGACAGCACGCCAATCGGAACACCTGAGGCACCGGCTGCAGTGGCGTGGGCAATGTCGGCCACATCCACTTGCCAACCCTTATCCGCCAAGGCGCGGGCCATGGCGGCACCGGCAACACCTGCGCCCACCACCAAACAGTGGCGAGGAGCGCTCACGGATTAAGCCGCGGGTGGGGGAACGTAACCCTGCGCGGCATCTGCACCGTCGCCAAAAAAGTGATTTTCCATTTGGCGGGCAAGGTATTGACGAGCCCGCAAATCGGCCAAATTCAGGCGGTTCTCATTGACCAACATGGTTTGGTGTTTCAGCCATGCCGCCCAAGCGTCCTTGCTGACGTTTTCCCAAATGCGTTTGCCAAGGTCGCCAGGGTAGGGGGGGAAGTCCAGGCCTTCGGCCTCTTTTTCAAGCTTGATGCAGTGGACGGTACGTGCCATGTTGTTCCTCTGAGGGGGTTCCATAAAGAGCTGACTTTAGCAAGCTTTGCATGGGGGCTCTGCCAAAGCGCTAGACTGAGAACTTATTTATTTGTCAAACAACATGCTGAAAAAGTTGCTGCTTGAATTGTCTCCTCGCCAAACTTGGGCGTTGCTGGCTTTGGCCTGTGCCGGTCTGCTGGGTTTTGGGTTGTATTTGCAGCATGTGGTGGGCTTGGAGCCTTGCCCCATGTGCATTGTTCAGCGCTATGCCATGACGGGCATGGGTTTGGTGGCCTTGCTGGCGGTGTTTGGGCACAAGGGCTGGCTGGGCTGGGTGATGACCACGCTTGGTACAGGCTTGGCTTTGGGCGGCGCCTTTGTGGCGGCCAGACAAAGCTGGTTGCAGTGGTACCCGCCTGAAACCCTTAGCTGCGGCAGAGACTTTTACGGCATGGTGGAATCGTTTCCCTTGCAAAGAGCCATACCCATGATTTTTCGTGGTGGCGGCGACTGCAGCAAGATCGACTGGACCTTTTTAGGCGGCTCTATCGCCAATTGGTCATTCGTAGCGTTTGTGGCCATGGCCATATGGCTGCTGTTTTTTGCATATTTGCGTTACACCCAGCAAACTCAATCCCAATAACTGTCTTTGGACAGTTTTTGAAATGCAGTTACCGCATCGGTTTGCAAAAAGTCCAGTTTGTGGGTAATCCATCCGCAGGCAAACCAAGCGCTGGGTTGTGTGTCTCGAAGTAAGCTGAATTTCTCCAAAGCGTTGTAAAGATCATTCATGTCTCCTAGGATGTTTTGCACCTGCGACAAACCTTTTAAATAGGCATTGAGCGCTTTTTCGGGCAGCAAAGCATCGGTAAATTGCATGGCATACCTGAGTTTTTTCACCCGCTTGCGTAGGTCGTGTCGAGCTTGAATTTCAAGCGTTGCAAATTGAACGCCATCACGCACTATTTTTCGGTGCCATCTGTGAAGCTTGGTCAACAGCATTTTTTTCACGCGTGGCGTCGTTGGACCTTCCTCTGCAGGGGGCACGGGTAAGGGTAAGGGCGCAGTATTGACAAACTCGCATATGTCCAACAACCAAGATTGAAACAGCGGGTCTTTTGCAACCTCACTGGCATCATCTGCAATAGCTTGCGTCTCAAACACCAAAGCCGGTTGCCCCGCAGCTTGCAAAGCAGGCAATAAATCATTGAACAGAACCTGATTGTCCCGTGAGCCACCCAAGCGGCTGAAGTGTTTTTTGACTTCGGATCGTTGCGTCTCAGGCGGCAGGGTACACAAACCGTTAAATACCGACCAAGCCGTGCGCATTCGTCGAATTCCCACACGCAATTGATGCACATGCTCTATGGTGTCAAGGTGGTAGACCCCTTGCGTGTCAATCTCCGCCAGCACAGCTGAGTTGCGCATGATTTGGTCTAAACACTCGGCCATCACCACCCGTAAGGCTTGTCCAGCGCTCATGCCTGGTATCAGCTTCACCGCTTTTGCGTTGCGTGGTGCCCAATAGGTTTCAATTTGCTTGGCCTTGGGGTTCACAACCTCACCATCACCTTGTGTCTGTGCCAAGGCCGCTAACTTGAGGCCCATTTGCGCCAAAAGGTCGCCTCTTTCAGACTTGCTGCGAGCGTCCAATACAAGCCCATGGTCGCGCTGCCATTTGCCAGCCATGGAAAACAGTGCGCTAATCTCTCCACGCTTGAGCTCAAACTCCACCTCGCGCAGCGGCAACTCCAGTTCCCCTGAACGGATACATCCGGTGTCGTAAGCAATTTCAACGGTACCGGTTGGTGTGCGGCTTTGGCGCATCAGGCGCAAGACTTGGACTTCATAGGTCACCGCCAGAGGGGTACCCAGTTTGGCAATGATGGACTCTGCTGGGGTGCCTGTGTAGACCGCCAAATCTAAGGCTGGGCTAGGCCTGAGGTAGTTCAGTTCGATGCGGGTCAGCGTTGAATCGCCGCCCGACATTTTGAGAGTTTGAACCCATTGCTCATTTTCAAGTCGCAAGCGCAGAGCGACTTTTTGCCGTGCCAAGTGGCGCTGTGGTGTATCAAAGTAAATCGCTCGCAAATGGATGGTTTGCACCGCACCGCGCTTGAGCGCCTTTTCAAAAGAGGCGCAGCCAGTTTGGGGTACATGCAATTTCAACTCAGTTTCAAAATGTGAGTTCAATTTCAAATTAATCAACGAATTACCTTTTAATGTCAGCCCTGATGTTATGACGCCTGTTTATTCAGTTAGGCTTCACATCACCTTAGTTTTAGCATGTTTTCAGCAGTTAAAAAAATAGCAATGCGGGCGATTCAAAAAATTCAAACATTCATTGAATGTTCTCCTGAGTCAGTTGAAGCACAAGTGCTTACCCAATTGATTTTGTCGCTACAAGCAGAGGCAGATTTGAGTTTGAGCGATCTGTACAAGCTCAATACTGAGCATTTTGATTTGGCTATGGAACTTTTGCGGGATTGGCGTATTGACCGCTTTTACAAAGGAAGGGCTAAGGCGTTTAACCGTGACAGCACGCCGCCCTTAGATTGTTAAAGCAGGAAAAATTTTTCATTGCCCCTGTTTTTTCACACCCATTACCAATTTGAATAGCTCAGCTTCAATCCTTTGAGCGGACTCACGCAAATGCGGATTGTGGCTTTCACTTCCTGCTCGCCCCATGTCCAGATCGGCTTGAAAACCGTCACGCTCTGGCCAAACATTGCTGAGTACATCAAACCCAGCCTCATCGATAACGATTCTTGCATTTTCAAGTAATCGCTCTGAGCGCCCCACTTTAGAGAGCACCAGTACAACTTTGCTGCCCACCTTGCTGGACTTGGCGAGACGGCGTGCAAGCGCCAATGTAGGCCTCAAATCGTCCATGGAAGTACCTGTGGGCAGGAACACCACATCGCTTTCTTGGCTCACATCGGTGGTCAGTTCATCGGCCAATCCGCGGGTATCAACTACAACCAAATCAAAATTTTCAACGGTTTTTCGAAGCTTCTTCAAACTTTTGAAGGCCCGCGCTTCAATATCAGGCTCGATACCGTTGCGCAAGCGTGTGGCACTCCACTCAATGCAGGACAGCTGCTCGAGGTCAAAGTCGCCCAGTAAAACACGGCGTCCCTCGTGCGCTGCTTTAACGGCCAATACCCGCGCAAGCGTACTTTTTCCAACGCCCCCTTTTTGACCCACAAAAGATGCGATTTTCATAAGAGCCCCTTAAACCTTGGTAAGTTAAGGCAATCTATTGAAATCAGGTGTGACTGTCAAGAGAAACTGCGGCTTGCTCCCCTGAGCCAATGTCTCAATGAACTTAATAGACCATGGCTGGGTTTGCGGGTGCTTGTCAGGTAGGCCTCGCTTGTTCGCAAAAAAGAAGGAATAAAACTTGGGTCTGATGGTGCAAGCTCTGTCTAAGGCAAGTCAAAGTGGTTTGCAGCGCTGACCGCCTCAATGGCACGAGGATCAATTTGAATATCATCGAATACAGATGACGTCGCATTCAATTGACGGTAGAGGTCAATCAATGCAGACCAGTGCAGGCTCATTCCGATATCGTTGAGGACCAAGCTGTCAACCTGTCCATTCAAGTGCTTTGCCAAATGCATGGACAAGATGCCCCCCATGCTGGTTCCTATCAGGTGCAACTTTCTGCTTGAACTTGGATGAATCGACCTGAAAAGAGTTGCAATCAAGTCTTGCGTATCCGCTAGGTATACGGAGGTTGAATAATTTTCATGGATTGGCAATGGATCCGACTTGCCTCTGCCACAGTAATCCACCGCCAACCAACAGCAATCATCTAGATTAACGGCATGGTCAAAAAGCGAATAAAAACTCGAGCCAGTTTCGAGTAGCCCCGGCAGACACAAAAAAACATGCTTGGCGCTGAGTTCACCCTGTTGGGTATAGGCTATTCGACGTGAGGAGCTGCCCGAGTTAACGGTATGAAACAGCGTTTTCGGGAGATCCTGCACTGATCACTCTGCTGTGCTGACTTCAATGTCGTCGATATCGCTCGTATCCATCGCTGCCATTTCGGCATATTGTTGGCCATTGAGTTGGTGCTTGTAAGCACGGTGGGCATGGAGGTCGCAGCTCACTTGGTCGTCATTGGCATAGGCTTCAGCCGCAATTTCATGGTGTTTGGCTGCTTGGGTCAGGTGGTAGGCCGCCATTCGGTGGCACTCATCAGGCGTTTCAAACTCTTCTTGATATTCATCAACCAATTGCGCAAATTCTTCTGGCTGTGTGGCTTCCATGTGATGACTCCTTGGATGGGTTGAGTTAACTGACCCTTAGGGTTTTAGTTCATCTATATGAAGACTTAATGACGAGGCTTGGGGTTAAGTTAAGTCAGTTTTTTAACCAAGACCACACTTCTACGGTCGAGGTTGTACTTGCGCTGCCGCGCTTCGGGCAACCAATCGATAGGCGCTTGCACAAAGCCGCGTTTTAAAAACCAATGCATGGTGCGGGTGGTCAGCACAAAAATACTTTCCAGCCCTTTGCTGCGTGCACGTTGCTCTATGCGGCGCAAGATTTTTTCACCGTCACCTTGGCCTTGCGAGTGGGGCGACACAGTCAGCGCGGCCATTTCACCCGTGCGGTTTTCGGGGTAGGCGTACAGGGCGGCGCAACCAAAAATAACGCCATCGTGTTCGATGACGGTGTACTCGGCAATGTCGCGTTCCATTTCTGTGCGCTCTCTGCGCACCAAGGTTCCGTCATTCTCAAATGGCTCGATGAGTTGCAACACACCACCCAAATCATCCGAGGTGGCTTCACGCAAACTTTCAAGCCGCTCGTCTACCACCATGGTGCCTATACCGTCATGGACATAAATTTCCAGCAGCAACACGCCATCGACCGCAAACGGCAGGATATGGCTGCGCTCGACGCCCGATTTGCAAGCCTTCACACAGTGCTGCAAGTAAAAACCGATATCGGTGGGTTGGGTTGCCATGGGCAAACGGGCCAAGAGTTTTTCGGCCTCGTCCAAAGGCATTTCGGTGTCGATGGGGTTGTCGTCGCCAGCAGGTTCGGTGGGTTTGAGCCGAATGCCAGGCACCTCGGTGACAAAAATCAGCTTGTCTGCATGAAGCGCTGTGGCCACCGATGTGGCAACTTCTTCCATGGTCAAGTTGAAGGCTTCGCCCGTTGGCGAAAACCCAAACGGCGAGAGCAACACCATGGAACCCATATTCAAGGTTTGCACAATGCCAGCGACATCCACCTTGCGAACCAAGCCTGAGTGTTGAAAATCCACGCCGTCCACAATGCCCACAGGTTTGGCGGTGATGAAGTTCCCCGAGATCACACGAATCGTGGCACCTGCCATGGGTGTGTTGGGCAGACCTTGGCTGAAAGCGGCTTCAATTTCATAGCGCAGTTGACCCGCGGCTTCTTGGGCGCAGTCCAGTGCCACGCTGTCGGTGATGCGCATGCCATGCGAGTACTTGGGCGCATGGCCTTTGGCCAGCAACTGTTCATTCACCTGAGGGCGAAAGCCATGCACCAAAACCACTTTCACACCCATGCTTTGGATCAGCGCCAAGTCTTGCACCAAGCTGGGCAATTTGCCTGCTTCGATGGCTTCGCCTGAAATGGCGACCACAAAGGTTTTGCCACGGTGCATATGGATGTAGGGCGCGACCGAGCGGAACCAAGGGACGAATGTGAAATTAAAGACAGTGGACATGGTTTATCGGCTCACAAGGTAAAGGTTTTCAGCGGGCAAGATTTTTTTGAAATCACGATCAAAGGTGTGCAGTATTTGACCCCATTGCAAAGCACAGGCGGCGATCCACACATCGGTTGATGAATCTGGGTTGATGTCCGTTTGCAGGCTCAGGTCTCTGAAGCTCGGCCAGTCACTGCCTGCACCCTGAAACACCACGCCGGGTGCGCTTAGCAGCGTTTCCACAAAATCAATAGCCTGAAACAAACTGCTAGGCAGTTGGAAAATTCTGCGATTGGTAACGATACGAATAAAGCCTGCCACAACCACACCAAACAGCATGATGGACGATTGGTTTGGCCGCTCTGAAGCCAGTTTCAATTGCGCTTGCAAATGGTTGAAGGCCATGGCGTGATGCGGATGATCCAGCCTCATGGCCGCCACAAGCAAATTGACATCAGGTGTCATCTGAGTTTGAGGATGTCCATGTCGGCGTCCATGGCTTCATAGAAGGAACGGTTGCTGCTGGGGTCGATGCCTGGCATCAAGCCGCCACTGCCACCCGTGGGCAACTTGGGGATGACCGCCGGCGCAGTGGGCATATCTTGCCGCACATAGGCCGCCAGCATTTCGCGCACTTTCGCGCTGAGCGACGTGCCTTCTTGAATTGCCTTGATGCGGGCTTGTTTGATGAGGTTTTCGTCCAAGGAAATAGTCAGATTGGCCATGCAAAGGTTCCTTCAACACAGGTTCACGTAAACAAGTGTAGCACGTGAATGTGTGTCATGGGATAATTCCGCAGTGAACCGACCTAGCCCCCTGTCTATTGACTTTCCCGACAACCTGCCGGTCAGCGAGCGGCGCGAGGACATCATGGCGGCCATCGAGGCGCATCAAGTGGTCATTGTGTGCGGCGAGACGGGTTCGGGCAAAACCACGCAACTGCCCAAGATGGCGCTGGCCATGGGGCGAGGCGGCCTGAATTGGAGCGCCGACCCCCAGCGCAAAGGCCGTCGGCCCATCATCGGCCACACCCAGCCCCGCCGCATTGCCGCCACCTCGGTGGCTAAGCGCATCGCCGAGGAAATGAAGACGCCCTTGGGCGAGGTGGTGGGTTTCAAGGTGCGGTTTCAAGACAAATTGTCCCGAGATGCATCGGTGAAGCTGATGACCGATGGCATCTTGCTGGCCGAGACGCAAACCGATCCGCTGCTGCAGGCCTACGACACCATCATCATTGACGAAGCGCACGAACGCAGTTTGAACATCGATTTTTTGCTGGGTTACCTCAAGCAAATCTTGCCGCGTCGCCCCGACCTGAAAATCATCGTCACCTCGGCCACGATTGACGCCGACCGCTTTGCCCAACATTTCGCCAGCCGCCACGGACCTGCGCCTGTGCTGATGGTGTCGGGTCGCACCTTTCCGGTGGAAATGCGCTACCGCCCTTGGGAAGAAAGCCGCGAACACGACTTGGGCAACGCCATCGCTGACGCCGTGGACGAGCTGTGGACAGGCGCACCACGTGGCGACATCTTGGTGTTTTTGCCGGGTGAGCGTGAAATCCGAGACGCCGCCGAACACCTGCGCGGCCACTTGGCGCACAACGCCTACACCCGCCACGTGGAGGTGTTGCCGCTTTTTGCGCGGCTGTCGCAAGCCGAGCAAGAGCGGGTGTTTGAGACGGGTGGCGCACCCCGCATCGTGCTGGCCACCAACGTGGCCGAAACCTCGCTCACCGTGCCGGGCATCCGCTATGTGGTGGATGCGGGAATGGCCAGGGTCAAGCGCTACAGCTTCCGAAGCAAGGTGGAGCAGTTATTGGTGGAACCCATCAGCCAAGCGGCGGCCAACCAACGGGCGGGGCGTTGCGGCCGTGTGGCTGATGGCATTTGCATACGCCTGTACGACGAGAAAGATTTCAACGGCCGGCCTAATTTCACTGAGCCAGAAATTTTGCGCAGCTCCTTGGCGGGGGTCATTCTGCGCATGATGTCGCTGCGCTTGGGCGATGTGGCGGACTTTCCTTTTTTGGAGGCTCCTCGGCCCAAGGCCATCTCGGACGGTTTTCAGCTGCTCAATGAACTCGGCGCTGTGCTGGAGGACAACTGCCTCACGCCCATCGGCCAAGAGCTCTCCAAGTTGCCGCTGGACCCTCGGGTGGGGCGCATGATTTTGGCGGCACGTGAGCGTCAGTGCTTGAACGAGGTGCTGATCATTGCTTCAGCACTGAGTGTGCAAGATGTGCGTGACCGCCCTATGCAAGCGCAAACCCAGGCCGACCAAGCCCACGCCAAGTTCAAGGACGACAAAAGCGAGTTCAGCGGCTATTTGCGTTTGTGGGATTGGCTACAGGCTTCGCGTGGAGGACAGACTGCCACGGCCTGCGGCCTCGCAGTGACAAAAGACGTCATTGCAAGCGAAGCGAAGCAATCTACCGTCATTGCGAGCGAAGCGAAGCAATCTGCAGATCGCCACGGTGCTTCGCACCTCGCGATGACGAGCGCAACCCACAAACTCTCCAACCGCCAACATGAGAACCTGCTGCGGCAAAACTTCATCAACATCCGCCGTTGGCGCGAATGGCGCGATGTGCACAGCCAGTTGATGACGGTTGTGAAAGAGCAGCGCTGGGTGATGAACGAGCAACCTGCCAGCTACGAGCAACTGCACTTGGCCATGCTGAGCGGCTTGCTGGGCAACATAGGCTGCAAGCAAGACGAGGAAGACATTTACCTGGGGGCTCGCGGCATCAAGTTCCACCGTCACCCAGGCGTGCATTTGCGCAAAAAGCCCGGCAAATGGCTGGTGTGTGCCGAGTTGGTGGAAACCACCCGTCTGTTTGGACGTGGCATTGCCAACATCGAACCCACATGGCTGGAGCAGGTGGGATCACACCTCCTGAAAAAGCAACTGCTGGACCCGCACTGGGAAGCGCGGCATGGCGACGTGGTGGCTTTTGAGCGAGCCACGCTGTATGGCTTGGTGGTCTACAGCGGGCGGCGTGTGCCGTTTGCCAAAGCGGACCCTGTGCTGGCGCGGCAAATATTCATACGCGAAGCGCTGGTGGAGGCGCAGTGGCAAACGCCCTTGGTCTTCATGGCGGCCAACAAAAAGCTGATCAACCAAGTGATGGAGCTGGAACACAAATCGCGCCGCCAAGATGTGCTGGTGGACGAGGCCATGATTCAGGCGTTTTACGAGCAGCATTTGCCCGAGGACGTGTGCAGCTGCAAAACCCTGGAGCGCTGGCACCGCGAAGAGCTGCGCCGTCGAAGTGCAGCGGGCGACAAGACCGAGCCGCTCTTGATGACCCGCGAAAGTCTGATGCGCCACGAGGCGGTGGGCATCACCGCGCAAGCGTTTCCCAAGATGGTCCGCTTGGGCGGCACCGACTGCCAAGCCACGTATTTGCATGACCCGGGCGACGCTAAAGACGGTGTGACCGTGACCGTGCCCTTGTTTGTGCTCAACCAAGTGAGTGATGACCGTGCCGAGTGGCTGGTGCCGGGGATGTTGAAAGACAAAATCCAAGCGCTCTTGAAAAGCCTGCCGCAAAGGCCGCGTTCACGCTTTGTCCCGCTGCCCGAGAGTGCAGCCCGGTTAGCGAATGAGCTGTCAGCACCCGAGCTGTTTGGCTCGGGCGGCTTGACCGATGTGCTGCTGAAAAAAGTACGCGACGAAACCAGTTTGGATGTGAAGCGCACCGACTTTAAGTTGGAGATGCTCAGCGCCCACTTTTTCATGAACTTCAAGGTGGTGGACGAGCATGGTCGACAACTCGGGCAGGGCAGAAACCTTGGTGCACTCAAAGCCGAGTTGGGTAGCCAAGCGCGGGGCGCGTTTCAGGCTTTGGCGCAACTGCGAACAGCTGTGACTGCCCCCATCGTGACCGCTCCCGTCATTGCGAACGAAGCGAAGCAAACCACCGTCATTGCGAGCGCAGCGAAGCAATCCACCTGGTCCTTCGGCGAACTGCCCGAACTCATGGAAATCAGCAAAGGTGGTCAATCCTTGATTGGTTTCCCCGCCTTGGTGGACATGGGCGACGGCGTGGGCATTGAGGTGTTTGACGAACCCGACGTGGCCGCCATCAAACACCGTGCAGGTTTGCGCCGCTTGTTTGCATTGCAAATCAAGGACGCGCTGAAGTACCTGGAGAAGAACATTCCCGACCTGCAAAAAATGTCCGTGGCCTACATGAGCTTGGGCACCGCCGACGAGCTGAAGCAGCAGATATTGGAAGTGGCACTGGACCGCGCTTTTTTGCTAGAGCCTTTGCCCAACGACGAGGTCAGCTTCAAACGCCGCGTGGACGAGGGACGGGGACGATTGACGCTCATTGCCAACGAGGTGGCAAGGTTGGCTGGCGGCGTTTTGCTGGAGTATGGCGCGGCCACACGAAAAATAAAGGACACCAAAAACGCCGCAGACGCGACGGCAGACTGTAACCAGCAGCTGCAACGCTTGATGCCCAAAAACTTCATGGCCGCCACCCCTTGGCCGCAGTTGCAGCACTTTGCGAGGTACCTCAAAGCCATCACCCTGCGGCTGGACAAAGTTCGAGCCGACCCCGCCCGAGATGCTCTGCGCCTGACCGAACTCAAGCCGCTGGAGCAAAAGTACTGGCGCTTGGTGGCCGATCGCAAAGGACAGACGGACGCGCGGATGCTGGAATTCCGGTGGCTATTGGAAGAACTGCGGGTGAGCTTTTTCGCGCAAGAGCTGAAAACTCCGCAGCCGGTGAGTGTGAAGCGGTTGGAGAAGGCTTGGGGGCAGTTGAATCATTGATTGTTTTTTATAAACAAATTGTTTATGATTCAGTCATGATTGAAAGCTTTGCCAGCGAAGAAACCAAAAGCTTGTTTGCCACCGGTAAGTCTCGTCGTTTGCCGCCTGAAATCCTCAAGCGAGCGCTAATGAGGTTGACCCAACTTCATGCGGCAACTGATATTGATGACTTACGTATGCCGCCCTCCAACAGGCTTGAAGCACTGGTTGGCGACTTGGCCGGTAAATGGAGTATTCGCATCAATGACCGCTGGCGTCTGTGTTTTCGATTTTCCAGCGGAGATGCCTTTGAAGTTGAAATTGTGGACTACCACTGAGGAGCAATGAAGATGACCAGCCCCAAACCAAAGAATGGCCTGCCGGCTATTCACCCCGGCGAATTTCTGCGTGAAACGCTGGAAGAACTATCCATGACCCAAGCCGCGTTTGCAGACGCCATCGGCGTATCAGCCATGCGCGTATCGCATGTGCTGAAAGGTGACCGACCTGTAACCGCCGAATTGGCATTGCGCATAGGCCGCTCCCTTGGGCAAACCCCGCAATATTGGCTGAACCTGCAAACTGCCTACGACTTGAAGTTGGCGCAAATTGAAATGAAAGATGCGCTGAAAGATGTCAGGTTGTTGGCAGCTAATTGAACTCTAAGGGCTCAGCAAAGGTCTGGTCACGCTCAATGACAAGATCAGCGCCGCCAGCATTTTGGCCAATTTCAGCCAACAAGGAACCTAGCTTGACTCGGTCGTCTGGCCGGGTAGCGCTTTCAAGAATGGCGCGAACTTCGGCCTCAGTACTTCGCCCAGCCAACGCAGCCCGAACCCGCAAAGCGCGGTAGGTTCCTTTAGGGATGTTGCGGATGGTGATGGATGACATGGGCACCTCGCGGAAGTTGATATCAGTGATTGCACTTTATGACGATTGCTATCACTTTCAAGCAATTTTTTTCAGCAATGCGTAGGTAATCCTGCCCTCCTGCATTCAGCTTAGTTTTGATTCTTAAATAGTTTTTTCTAGCTGTTTAAATGTAAAAGGCTGGGGCGGGTAGCCGGCTTCGCCCAAGGATTGGGAATAATTAAGAGAAATCAAGACTACTTGTTATAGAAGGTAGAAATGGTTTGTATAAATTGCTTTATATTTTCTTTGATAGATCTTTCATTCGCAATTCGCAGTCTCTCAAATCCAAGGAAAGCATCAGAGGTCGATGCGGAACCAGTGGCTGTTACAGGAAACACTTTTTGACCGGAGTCACTGTTAACTGTGTAAAGAACTGTTGACTTCACGTCAAAGGTCAATCCAAATAGAGGCTGTTCTATATTTTGTAATGAGGCATCTATTTGCATTTTGGCATCAGCAGCAGTTTTCGATTTATAGCCTATAGCTATCAACGACTGGTCTAAAGCACCCTTAAAACCTACGTTATCAACTTGAGATGTCCAAAGCGGATTGGTTTCTTTTCCGCCAGTAACAACCCTGACATTTAACTGTTCCTTTAACCCTGAATTAAGCTTTCCTGAAATATCTTGCACTCCAATCGCCATTGCATTTTGAGATGCAGGTGTTGCACATCCTGAAAGCACCGTAACAACTGCGGCCAAAAAAATAGAGATAAATTTATTCATAAAGATTATTTTGAGAAGCAAGGTGAATTGAAGGTGACATTGACGGCGTTGGGATAATCAAATCCTGCACCTGTACCCGCGTCCACTGCGGCACCTATGGGTCCACCGAGCAAAATGTTTCCCCAAATACTTGAGTTACTCGAAGATTTAACAATTGCTGGATTAGATTGGACTTTATCTTTGGTGCAACTCACCGTTAAATCTGATGTTGATTTATTGACAAAGGCTGTACCGGGCGTAGATACATAAATTACCCCTTTATCGTTTGTGACAGTGCAATTTGCCCCCTGTACCTGTTCAGCTTCACAAACAGCCGTTATCGAAATAGGTTGGTTTTTACTTCCGGTGATTGATGCACATCCAGTTGCCAAAAATAAAATTATGGGCGTTATGAAAAAAATTTGTATGGTTTGTAGTTTTTCAAATTTCATATTTTCTTTCTGTTTATGTGTAATTTTATTGAAATAATCGACATTATAGTACTATAGATCGAAAAAATAGAAAATTTTTATTACATAAAAATTTTTATATGTAAAAGATTTATTGGGCTAAATTAAAAAAACGCAATGAAAAACCGCAACTGAAACTGCCGTTCAATTTCCCCTACGTTCATAAAGCACCTTGCCCACCCGCGCAATATGCTCTTGCAGACTGGGGTTGTCGATGTCTTTCAGGATGGACAAATCGACTTGGTAGGGAAGATTCGATTCCTCAAACATTCCCACAAGCTTTGAGAGCATGTCCTGAGTCAGTTGTGGGCCAACCAAGGCGAGGTCAATATCAGACCCTGGCCAGTGCTGTGTCAGATAGGCCGCTGCTGTGCATCACGTTTCAGGCAAGGCCGCGCATGTGCGTTTGCAAGGCCACAAAAGCGGGGTGGTAATTGCCCACGATGGTGGTGACCAAACTTTGTGCCAACTCAGCGTTGTAGGTATGGGAAGTGAGGTTGCGTTTGTCAATCATGTCCATCCAAACCTCCCCATCGGCGATAACAACACGCTTGAAAGCTTCACGTACTGCGCCACGCGAGCCCACGATATCCGCAATACCTTCATATTCAAGAAAGTCTTTCAGCACATTCCAAGCGAGTTCATGAACAAATTCAAACCCCTGAATCACCCCTTGCTTTTCCAGATCGGTATAGGGGCGTTGCGCAGACAACTCCACCGCCAAGGTCAATTGGTGCAAGGCGCGGTTGAAGTTGTCAAACCGCTGCTTCCAGCGAATGTCTTCAGTCATGGTGTTTGTAGGTTTGAAAGACAAGCCAATCTATTGGGCTGAAGTTCACCTCGCCACCGACTCCGCAATCTTCTCGGCATTCAACTCGGGGTTGAGCAACTGCGCAAACTCAAACACAAACTGCCGCAAATACGCATGGCGCTTGAAGGCAATCCGCGCCAAGTTGTGGCCAAACACGCGGCCGGCTGGGCGCACAACCAAGTCGGTGTCGGTGATGTCACGCACCGCCATCTCGGCCACGATGCCCACGCCTAAGCCCAGTCGCACATAGGTTTTGATCACGTCCGAGTCGATGGCTTCCAAGGCGATGCGCGGTGTCAACTGCTGGGCGGCAAACGCCTTGTCGATGCGGGTGCGTCCGGTGAACGAAGGGTGGTAGGTGATGATGGGCTCATTCGCCAAGTCGGTCAGTTCCAGTTGCTCCACCTTGGCCAGCGGGTGGTCGGCGGGCAGCACCAGCACGTGCTGCCATTCGTAGCAGGGCAGGGTGATCAGCTCGGGGTAGTCGGACAGGCTTTCGGTGGCGATGCCAATTTCGGCGGTTTCGTCCATCACCATGCGGGCCACTTGATCAGGCGCACCTTGGTGCAGGCTGATGTTGACATTCGGGTAGGTGCTGCGCAGTTTGGCTACCGGCACGGGCAGCACATAGCGGGCTTGGGTGTGGGTGGTGGCAATCGACAAGGTGCCCGAGTCTTGGCTGCTGTACTGCTCGCCAATGCGCTTGAGGTTGTTCACCTCGCGCAAGATGATGTCAATGCTTTTGAGCACATGCTCGCCCGGCTCGGTCACGCGTTTCAAGCGTTTGCCGTGCCGGCCAAAAATCTCAATGCCCAACTCGCTTTCCAGTTCCAAAATGGCTTTGGACACGCCCGGCTGCGAGGTGTGTAGGGTTTTGGCGACCTCGGTCAGGTTGAGGTTGCGGCGCACCGCCTCTTGGACAAAGCGAAATTGATGCAGGTTCATGGCGTTTTTCGTATAAGAAAGACGTTCATTATGCCTTTTTAGTGGGGTTGCTTCGTCGCTACGCTTCTCGCAATGACGGCTACTGCCAACCGTCTAGGGCAATGGTCGCCATCAAGTCCAGCAAATCAGGATGCTCACCCACCGCAGGCAAGGGCTCAAATGCCACATGGGGGTGAGCGTCACGCAACGCTTGCAGCATGACGGGCAAATCCTCCCGGACATGCTTGCCCACACCCAAGAACATCGGCACCACCCGCACCTGGGTACAGCCTTGCTCAACCAAGGCTTGCACCGCATCCAAAAGGCTGGGTGTGCTTAGCTCAAGGTAGGCGCAAGCGACCTTGGCACCAGGTAGCCGTAAAGCCACCCGCTCTGCCACCGCTTGCATGGGGCGGTGCCAAAGAGGGTCGCGAGACCCATGGGCAAACAACACAATGGCTCGCATCAATGCCTCAGCACCAGCCAGCTGAATGCCAGCATAGAAATCAACATATAAAGAATCCCAGGCGTTGCTGCTGCCAGCCAAGCAGGCCATGCATTCAAGTTACCTATGTGCCCGAACACGTTGTTCATCAAGAAAAAACTGATGCCAATTAAAATTCCTAGGAATACCACGCTGGTAATGGGCGTGCTGCGCAAATGCAAATACGCAAAGGGCAGGGCCAACATCACCATTACCAAACAACTCAAGGGGTAGAAGAGCTTTTTCCAAAACTCAATTTCATAGCGCTGTGACGACTGGTTGTTCAAACTTAAATGCTGGATGTAACGAAACAAATCCAGCGTTGCCATGCGTTCAGGTTTGAGGAGCGCAACCGACACCATCTCTTCGGTCATCTCTGACGGCCAGCGCAAGGAGGGGAGTTGTTCGCGCCGCAATGCTTGCATACCGCTTTGGGCAAAATTGAAATAGTCGGCAGACACGTTTTGCAGGGTCCAAGCGTTGGCGTCGGACTCAAACGCGGCTTTGTCCGCTCGCAGCATGCGGCTGAGCCTTCCGTTGTCGTCAAACTCAAAAATACGCACCTTCCCCATTTCAGACTGGGATGTGATCGAGCCGACATTCACCACGCTGTGCCCCTTGTCTTGGGTTTCTTTCAGCCAAGCACCCGTAACACCTTGGGTGTAAGCCACGCCCAAGTGCTGGGTGCGCAACAACTGGCCCACACGGCTGGTGTGCGGCGCGACATAGTCGCCAATCACAAAAGTCAGTACAACAAATGCCATGCCAAGAACCAAAAGATTGCGCAAAGCCAATTGGGGGCCCATGCCGCTGGTACGCAAAATTGTGAATTCCGAAGTCTGTGCAAATTTGGCCATGACGAAGATGGTGCCAATCAAGACCGTGATGGGCAGCAACTCGTAAATATGTGAAGGCACCAAGAGCAAGACATAGGCCGCGGCGTGTTCAAAGGCATAGCCTTCACCAGGACCTTTGCCTATCCACTTGAGTTCGTCCGCCAAATCAAAGAAAAAAAACAAGCCCACGAAACCCAAGGTGGCAAAGCCGACCTTGGCCAAAACCTCGGCGTAGATCATGCGTTGAATGGTATTCAAGCAGCCCCCCGCTTGAACAACACCAGCTTTTGCAGCAGATGCAGCAAGCTGGCCTGTTCGCTACGCCACCACAGTCCCATCAAACTCAGCCCCAACACCGGCAAGTGCAACGTCAAAAGCATGCCCACCATGCCCCACTGACCAGAGGCCACAGCGTTGCGACTGACGTTAATCAGGTTGTAGTAAATGAAGAACGTCAGCATGGCCATGATCAAAGCGCCTGTGCGTCCGGTGCGGGGGTTGACATAGGGAATAGCGATACCCAGCAGCACCAAATTGAAAGCGCCCAAGGCCAAGCCAATTCGCCAAGTCAACTCGCCCATGTTCACAGGAATGGGGTTTTTCAACAAATCCCAGGGCAGGGTGGACTGCGCCTCAATGTCGCCTAAGGCCAGTGCGGTGTCCCCCAGCCTGGCACCATGCTCTTGGAACTCAATTACCTTGATTTCATCCTTCAAAGGGTTGATTTCGATGCGCTGCCCGTTGTTGAGCACCAAGTAGCGATCGTCAGCCTTGAATTCCACTCGTCCGGTTTGCGCACTGGTGATGGTTTGCAAGCCTTTTTCTTGAGCGGCAATGAAGATATGCGTGCCTTCTAAGTCGGAAGGACTGTCCTTGTCGATGAAAAACACGCGGTTACCACTGGCCGATTCTTGGAATTGGCCAGGCTTGACGCGTTCTAAGTCGCCACGCTTTTCGTAGCGGTCGCGGATCTCACGAGTTTGTGCATTGGTCCAAGGCCAAGCCACCAAGGCCAGGGCTGCCACCACCAGCAAAACAGGGGCAGCAAATACCAGCGCAGGCCGGACCAGACCGGCAGAGCTTTCGCCACTGGACTGCCAAATCACCATCTCGCTGTCGGCATACATGCGCGACAACGTGGCGACCGAGGCGATGTACAAAGCCATGGTGACAATCGTGTGCATATTGCCAAGTACGGTGTAGCCCAGCACCAGCGTGACTTCACGCGGATCGATATTGCCGCGTGAGGCTTGACCTAATGTGCGAATCAGCAGCACCGTCATCACAATGCTGACCAAAATAATCAAGGTGGCCCAAAAATAGCGAGACAGCTCAGCGCGGAAAGTGGAATGGAATAACATAAGCCTTAAATGTAAGGGCTGAATTATGAACTTCGAACTCCTCTCACTTTCATGGGCCAAGGCTGCCACCCTCAAGACTGATGCCTTGGTGGTGTTGGTCAGCGACGACCAACAGCGCGAGGTCGGTTTGCTCTCGAGCATGCTAGACCAAGCCCAAAAAACGGGCGACTTCACCTCTGACGTTGGGCAGTGCATGGTGTGGTGGAAGCCGCCGAGCTTGGCCGCCCTGCGTTTGGTTCTGGTAGGCGTTGGCAAAGGCCGCGCCGTGGATGTGCGCCAAGGTGTTGCAGCAGGCATAGCTGCTTTGAAAAAATCAAAGGCGCAAACGGTTGCGGTGGTCTTACAAGCTTTGCATACCGAGCATTTGGTGGTGGCCGCCCAAGCGGCAGCTGACGCCAGCTATGTCTACACAGCCACCAAACCCAGCGCAAAAGCCCTGAGTTTCAAAAAAATCACCTTGGGTGTGCCACAAGCTGGCGCAGTCCAAACGCAGTTCGATTTGGCCAAGGCGCAAATTTCAGGCGTTGCGCTGGCCCGCGAATGGGGTAACCGGCCTGCGAACCACGCGACACCCGATCACTTGGCCCAAGTGGCCAAGGGCCTTGCCAAACATTCGCGTATCTCCTGCGAAGTCATGGGCTTGAAAGAAGTCACCAAGCTTGGCATGGGTTCTTTTGCGGCGGTGGCGCAAGCCTCGGCCCAGCCTCTGCGCTTTATCGTTTTGAAATACAAAGGCGCGGCAGACGCCCAGGCGCCAATTGTGTTGGTGGGCAAGGGCATCACCTTTGATACCGGTGGCATCTCTCTCAAACCCGGCCCCGGCATGGACGAGATGAAGTTCGATATGTGTGGTGCGGCCAGCGTGTTGGGCACCTTTGAGGCTTTGGCCCAACTGCAACCCGCCATCAATGTGGTGGGCTTGATCGTGGCATGCGAAAACATGCCGGGCGGCAAAGCCTTGAAGCCCGGCGATGTGGTCACCAGCATGAGCGGACAAACCATTGAAATATTGAACACCGACGCAGAAGGGCGTTTGGTGTTGTGCGACGCCTTGACCTACGCCAAGCGTTTCAAGCCCAGCGCCGTGATCGATATCGCCACCCTCACAGGTGCTTGTGTGATCGCTTTGGGCCATTTGCGCAGCGGCCTTTACGCCACTGACGAAAAATTAGCCGCTGCATTGCTTGATGCAGGTGAACGCACCCTCGACCTTTGCTGGCGTATGCCTTTGGATGACGAATACGCTGAAGGCTTGAAGTCCAACTTTGCCGATGTGGCCAATGTGGCCGACCGTTCTGCGGGTTCGGTCACTGCGGCCAAGTTTTTACAGCGATTTGCTAAAGACTTCCCGTGGGCGCATTTGGACATTGCCGGCACCGCTTGGAAAAGTGGGGCAGCCAAAGGCGCCACCGGCAGGCCAGTGCCAGCCCTGTTGTCTTATTTGGTGGGGCAGGCAAATACCCACACGCCAGCCAAACGTCCGCCAACTGCCAAACGCCGTTCTGCCAAAGCTTGAGTTCAATTTCACCAAACCATGACTGAAGTGGCTTTTCATTTCAACGTGCCAGACAAAATGAACTATGTCTGCCGTTTGTTGCGAAAAGCCACGCAAGCCAAAGCGCGGGTTGTGGTGGCGGGTCCTCAACAAGCTTTGCAAACCTTGGACGAGGCTCTTTGGACATTCACTGCAACTTCTTTTGTGGCGCATTGCTGGTCCTCGGACGCCAGTCCCAAGACCGATCTCAGCTCGGTCATCCTCAAGAACCAAGACCATCCCAGCGATGATGCGGAGATGCCTCACCATGAGGTATTGCTTAATCTTGGAAACACCATGCCCCAAGGCTATGAGACTTTTGAGCGCGTGATCGAGGTGGTTGGATTGAGCGAAGAGGATAAATCCCAGGCCCGCGAGCGTTGGAAGCAATACGCCCAACGCGGCTACACCTTGGTCAAGCACGACCTCAGCGCCAAAGCTGCCCACACATGAGCCGCCCCGATATCCCCAAATCTCCCGTGCCCATGCTGACCGAGGTGGTGCAGATCAACGGCAGCCTTCGCCCTGCGGTTTTGCCTTGGACGTCTACCCAAGAAACGGTGGACTCCGCGCTGGCTGGCTTGCCCGACCAAGAGCTTTTGGCGCAAAAGGTGATTGAGCGCGTTGAAATTCAACTCGCCGAGCTTTTGCCAGAGTTGTTAAGACAGTCTGTGGACGATGTGATCCGAGAGCATTTGGGCAATAACCCTAAGCCGCCTTGAATTTTTTGGCAGAAAAATTTCCCCCCTGTACTTTTAGGTTATCTTATGGTTTCTAATTTTTTGGAGATTCCATATGAAGCTTAAGTTAACAGTGGCCTTGGCCATGGGTGTCGCAACGACGATGAGCATGGCTCAAGAAGTCGTCAAAATCGGTCACGTCGCCCCCCTCAGTGGCGCCATCGCCCACTTGGGTAAAGACAATGAATACGGCGCACGCTTGGCCATCGAAGAACTCAATGCCAAAGGTGTTTCCATCGGTGGCAAAAAAGTCAAGTTTGAGTTGCTGGCTGAAGACGATGCCGCTGATCCCAAGCAAGGCACTGCTGCAGCACAAAAATTGGTGGACTCCAAAGTCAATGGCGTCGTAGGTCATTTGAATTCAGGCACTTCTATTCCTGCTTCCAAAATCTACAGCGATGCAGGCATTCCCCAAATTTCCCCTTCCTCTACCAACCCCAAATTCACACGCCAAGGCTATAAAACCACCTTCCGTGTGGTGGCTGATGATGTGCATCTGGGTGGCACGCTGGGCCGCTACGCTGTGAACGACCTCAAAGGCAAGAGCATTGCCGTCATTGATGACCGTACTGCCTATGGTCAAGGTGTCGCTGATGAATTTGAAAAGGCGGCCAAAGCTGCTGGCGCGACCATCGTAGGTCGTGAGTTCACCACCGACAAAGCCACTGACTTCACCGCCATCTTGACCACATTGAAAGGTAAAAAACCTGATGTCGTGTTCTTTGGCGGCATGGACGCGGTTGCTGGACCCATGATCAAGCAGATGAAATCGCTGGGCTTGAGCCCCAAATTCGTCGGTGGCGATGGCATTTGTACCAACGAAATCATCAAGCTTGCAGGCGACGCCATTGGTAACAACCAAGTGTTTTGCGCTGAAGCCGGTGGTATTGAAGGCAAATCAAATGAGGCTTTTAAAGCCAAGTTCAAAAAACGTTTCGACACAGATGTGCAAATTTATGCACCCTATGTGTATGACGCTGTCAATTTGATGGTCGATGCCATGGTCAAAGCCAATTCGTCCGACCCTGCCAAATACCTGCCTGTGCTGGCCAAAACCTCTGGCTACAAGGGTGTGACTGGCAACATCACATTTGATGAAAAAGGCGACATCAAAAATGGCGCTTTGACTTTGTTTACCTACAATGCCGGTAAACGCGAACAGATCAAAATTGTTCGTTAAGCCTGTTTGATCTGAAGTTCCCAGCTCGTCTTTTGCCACGCAAGGACTTCTTGCAGCAAAAGATGCTGGGATTGGGGGAACCGCTGAGGCCAAAGCGGTTCTATCAAAAGCTCAAATCGGTTGGTTTGTTTTTCTGACAGGCGAAGTTGCATTTTTTTATAGTCAGGGTCTCGTCTGGCGTGGCACAAGATGACAGCCAATCGCAGACACATCAACTGGCAGGCAAAGCCCACATTGGTGAAATCAACGTCCAGTTTTCTAAGCTTTCCTTTGTGCCCCAACACCAGCAGACTCAAGCGGTGTAATTCGTACAGGGCAAAGCCAGGCGCATCGGTATTGTCCAAAATATAGGCACTGTGCTTGTGCGAATCGGTGTGGGATATTTGCGCACCAATCTCATGTAACTGAGCAGCCCAATCCAATTTTTTGGAAAGTCGTGGCCAGTCTTGTGCAGCTTCTTTGCCTGTTTCTAATTGGTGGAGAAAATAACCAGCAACTTTACTCACGCGTTTGGCCTGTTCGGTATCAACTTGAAAGGCTTTTTGCAATCCAGCCACCGTGACTGATCGGGTGTCTTTGGTTTCGTCTTCGCGTTCAATCAGGTCGTACAACAAGCCATGCCGCAAAGCACCCGGGGTCACCTGAAGCGCTTCAATTTTGAACAACTCCAGCACTGCGTATAAAACCGCCAAACCACCACCAATAACTGCGCGGCGATCTTCCTTGAGACCTTCCATGCGCAAACTGTCGACGTGACCGACTCGGATCAGGTGGCGTTTGAGCCACTCCAACGACTCCAAAGTGATGGTTTGGTCTGACCAGCCTGCACTGCCCAGTACCTCGGCCACCGCACTGACGGTTCCCGACGAACCAAAGGCGGTATCCCAAGCTTTTCTGGGAAAGAACTCGACCGCTTCCTCTAAAACAGCCTTGGCCGCTATTTCTGCTTTGTGAAAGGCCGCTTGGGTGAACTCGCCATTGGCGAAGTATTTGAGACTGCTGGAAACACTCCCCAGTCTGTAGCTTTCCAGTTTGGAGGTTTCTTGTTTCACCCCCAAAATGAACTCGGTCGACCTGCCGCCAATATCGATCACCAAGCGACGCTCATCGGTCTGGGGTAGAAAATGCGAAACACCTTGGTAAATCAACCGCGCTTCTTCTCGCCCTGACACCACCTCAATGGGAAAACCTAAAAGCTGATGGGCTTTATCCAAAAAAACATGCCTGTTTTTGGCTTCACGCAGCGTTTGGGTTGCCACCGCCCGGACCTCATTGGCCTTGAATCCGGCCAACCGTTCAGCAAATCGGGCCAAGCACTCCCAGCCGCGCTCCATGGCTTCGGTGCTCAGATTGCGGTCTTCGTCCAAACCGCTGCCTTGTCGCACGGCTTCCTTGATGTACTCAGATCTTTGAATGAGGCCATGGCTATAGCGACAAATTTCTAGGCGAAAGCTGTTCGAGCCAAGGTCGACAGCTGCGAGCAGGGTTCCATTTTTCATGATTTCACGACAGGATGAATGCGGCTAAAAATTGCAAATGAGTATTTAATTACTATCATATTTTCAGTAAATGCCTGATTATGTGTCGAAAATATGACCAAAAAGTGACAATAAAAAGAAAGGACTTCAATTTCTTCAATTGAAAATCCAATAAATTCGAAAAATTGTTAATCCATATGTATTTTAAGGTTTAACAAAAC
>CAMCWS010000021.1 GCA_945882755.1 Bordetella parapertussis
TTTGGTTTCGAACGGCCCGCTCATGGCTTGGTGCCAACAGGCTGAAACAGCGTGACTTTTTGCCCTGGCGACAGCACATGCACACCAGCCACCACCACTTGCTGACCCGCTTGCAATCCGCTGTTGACCACCGCCTCATTTCCGTCAGCCGTGGTGACTTGAATTTCTTGGGATTTCACCGTCATGGTGGCCATGTCCAATACCCAAACCATGGTCTTGCCACCCTCTTGCCTCAGTGCGCTGGTGGGCAGTTTGATTTTTGGGACGCTGGAGCCTGTGTTGGACTCCATGCTGACCGTCGCAGTGCTGCCCAAAGGGGCGGTGACTGGCCCCATCAAAGCCACGCGAACACTGAAAGTGCGGGTGACGGGGTCTGCACTGGCGGCAATTTCGTACACCGAAGCTTTGTGCTGTTCTTCACTGCCCCAAAACTTCACTTGCACATGTTGGCCACGCTGCAGGCTGGCCACTTTGTCTTCGGGAACCGCAAACATCACATCGCGTGGACCGTCTTGCGCCAAGCGCACCACAGGCATACCAGCGCTAACCACCTGACCGGCTTCAGCATCGATGCCGGTAATCACACCCGACTTATCGGCCAGTAATTTGCTGTAGGCCACTTGGTTAGTTTGTGCGGAGAGCTGCGCTTGCGCTTGATCGACCTGCGCTTGCGCCGCCTTCAGGGCACTTTCGCGGCGCTCTAACTCCGCGCTGCTGATGAACTCTTTGTCGCGCAATTCTTTAAAGCGCTTGTAATCGGCAGCGGCCAAGTCACGGTTGGTGATGGCAGCGTTGACTTGGGCACGGGCAGCGTCTGCGGTCAAGCGGTAGTCTTGGGCATCAATTTCAGCCAGCAATTGACCTGCCTTGACCCGCTGACCCAGTTCCACATGGCGGGTCACCAGTTTGCCACCCACCCGAAAACCCAAACGGGACTCGATTCGTGCTTTGACCTCGCCTGCGTACTCTGTGGCGTTGCCCAAGGCGGTTTCACCCACTTGGATGACCTTGACCGAGCGCACGGGCTCTTGGGTGGCAGGTGGCGGCGAACACGCCAACAAGCCCATCATGGCGGCAAGCAGGAAAAGTCGGGACAAATGCGGCATGACGGGGCTCTCTTCAGGAAAATATTAATGACTGACCGGTTAGTAATCGAATTCTACAGCCTCAATGTGTCAAGCGACAATGGAAAAACCATGTCACCCGTAGACCATTACGAAAACTTTCCTGTCGCCTCTTGGCTGTGCCCCGCCCACCTGCGCCCAGCGGTGGTAGCCATCTACCACTTTGCCCGAACGGCCGACGATATGGCCGATGAAGGGGACGCGGATGCCCACAGCCGCTTGTCAAGCTTGAAAGCCCTGGAATCAGACTTGCTGGCCTGCACCACCCCTGGTCATGTCAGCGCCCAATGGCCACAGGTTTTCACGCCCTTGGCGGCGCAAATACGCCAAAACGCCATTCCCTTGCAACCCTTGCTCGACCTGCTAGATGCATTCACGCAAGACGTCAACTACACCCATGCCAAGCGGCGCTTCGCCTCGCGTGAAGAATTGCTGGACTACTGCCGCCGCTCGGCCAACCCCATAGGCAGGCTGTTGCTGCACTTGTATGGCGTTAACGACAAGGTTTCATTGGCGCAAAGCGATGCGATTTGTTCCGCCTTGCAGCTGATCAACTTTTGGCAAGACCTGAGCGTCGATATGCCACGAGGCAGGCATTACCTGCCAGACAACGCAACACTGTCCGAAGAAACCGCTTTTGCCCGCGCCTTGATGCGCCAAGGCAGCCCCCTGGTACATACACTGCCTGGGCGAGGCGGTTGGGAGTTGCGTTTAGTGGTTCAAGGGGGACTGCGCGTTTTGGACAAGCTTGAAGGTATAGACGCCTTTCAGCAACGCCCTGTGCTCAAGGGACTCGACTGGATCAGAATGGTCTGGCGAGCCCTTGGGATGTGAACAACCCTAGCCTCTCATGCCGTTGAGGCTGGATGCCACAATCGCCGCCATGACGCCGCAAGACTATGTTCAAGAAAAAGCCGCCGCCTCAGGCAGCAGTTTTTATTACGCTTTTTTGTTCCTCCCGCCGCACAGGCGTGCTGCCATTACCGCTTTTTATGCGTTTTGCAGAGAGGTTGACGACGTGGTGGATGAAGTGCATGACCTAACGGTCGCCGCCCACAAACTGCATTGGTGGCAAACCGAGGTGAACAACAGTTTTGCAGGCAACCCACAGCATCCGGTAACGAAAGCCTTGATGCCCTTGGCCGCTGACTTTGGCATCACCGCCCAACACCTGCAAGATGTGATTGCAGGTTGCCAAATGGATTTGAACCAAACCCGCTACCTTGACTTTGCCGGCCTGCAACGCTACTGCCATTTGGTGGCGGGTGTGGTGGGCGAAGTGGCAGCGCGTATTTTTGGGCAAAGCCAAGCACAAACCACCCACTATGCCCATCAATTGGGTTTGGCGTTTCAACTTACCAACATCATCCGCGACGTAGGCGAAGACGCATTGCGAGGCCGCATTTACCTGCCGGTGAACGAGTTGCAGCAGTTCAATGTCAGCGCCAAAGACATTTTGGAGCGACGCGATAGCCCCGCTTTCCAAGCCCTGATGGCTTTCCAATACGAGCGGGCCCAAGGTCTTTACACCCAAGCCTTGTCTGCATTACCCAAAGAAGATTGGCGCAGCCAAAAACCAGGCCTGATGATGGCGAGCATTTACCGAACCTTGCTGGTGGAAATCCAAGCTTCAGGCTTTCCCGTGCTGCGCCAACGCGTGGCGCTCACGCCTTTGCGCAAGTTTTGGCTGGCTTGGAAAATGCAGGCTTTGGGGCGTTTTTGAAGCCCGTGACCATCATCGGTGGCGGCTGGGCTGGCTTGGCAGCAGCGGTTCGCGCCACCCAAAAAGGCTTTGCGGTACGCCTGCTCGAAGCTGCGCCGCAACTTGGCGGTCGCGCCAGAAGGGTTGTTCACCAAGGCTTGGCCTTGGACAACGGCCAGCATATTTTGATCGGTGCTTACCGAGACACCTTGCAGCTTTTGCAAACGGTGGGGGTCGATACCGAAGCCACTTTGTTACGCTTGCCATTGCATTTAAAACGCGTGGATGGTCAGGGCCTGTCCCTGCCCTCCTTACCCGCACCACTGAACCTTTTGGTGGGCGTTTGCATGGCACGTGGCTGGTCATGGGCTGACAAGTTCAGTTTGCTGCGCCAAGCCACCGGATGGCAAACCCAAGGCTTTGGATGCGATGCGCAGATGACTGCGGCGCAACTGTGCCAAGGTCTGACGCCAAAGGTCATGCAAGAACTGATAGAGCCTCTTTGCGTTTCTGCTTTGAACCTGCCAGCTGAACACGCCAGTGGCCAAATTTTTTTGACTGTGCTGAAAGACGCGCTATGGTCGGGCAAGGGCAGCAGCGATATGTTGCTGCCCAAGGTGGATTTGGGTAGCCTGATGCCAGACGCTGCCCATGCGTGGTTGACTGCACACGGAGCCATCGTGGAAAAGCACCAACGCGTCGACGATCTTGGGGCATGGCTTGACCATCCTGTGGTTCTGGCCTGCCCACCTTGGGAAGCGGCCAAGTTGACACATGAGCTAGCGCCTGCTTGGTCTGCTCAAGCAGCCAGTTTGGCCCATACGGCCATTGCCACCGTGTATGTGCACACTGCCAAGCAGCTGTCGTGGCGCAAGCCTATCGTGGCTTTGCACAGCCACCCCCAAGCCCCCGCGCAATTTGCGTTTGACAAGGGTAGCCTCAGTGGGGATCCTGCATGGCAAGGTGTGCTGGCCTTGGTAGTAAGTGCATGTGCTGGCGAGCGAGACACCATCACCCAACAAGTCATGGGCCAACTGCGCGACGAGCTTGACATTCACGATGCCAGCCTGTTGACCACCGTGGTGGAAAAACGCGCCACCTTCGCTTGCACGCCTTCGCTATTGCGTCCCCCCATGCAGGTGTGCACGGGTATCTGGGCTTGTGGTGATTACGTGGCAGGGCCCTACCCGGCCACGTTGGAAGCTGCGGTACGCAGTGGCTTCGCCGCGGCTGACGCCTTGCCGCAATAGGTGAAAATACCCCCATGTCTATAGAACCCCGTTTTAGCCTAGAGCCTGCTTACACCCATGGGCAAGCCTCCCGTACCGCCATCGTCTACTGCAACCTCGGCACCCCTGACGCACCCACCGCTGCTGCCCTGCGCCGTTATTTGGCTGAGTTTTTAAGCGACCCCAGGGTGGTGGAAATCCCCCGCTTTTTGTGGCTGCTCATTTTGCACGGCATCATCTTGCGGGTGCGCCCAGCCAAGTCCGCGCAAAAATACGCCAGCATCTGGACCGAGGAAGGCTCGCCCTTGAAAGTGTGGTCGCAACGCCAAGCTGATGCCTTGCATCAAAAGTGGAGCAACCGTGGGGTTCAGGTCCGCTTGATGATGCGCTACGGCTCCCCAGCTGTTGCAAAGGTGCTGGATGAACTCAAACACGAAGGCGTAGACCGCGTGCTGGTCATTCCCGCCTACCCACAGTATTCGGCCACCACCACAGCGAGCGTGTTCGATGCGGTTTACACATGGGCCTTGCGCACTCGCCGCGTACCTGAGTTGCGCTTTGTCAACAACTACCACGCCCACCCTGGCTATATCGCTGCACTGGCTGACGTCATTCAACGCCACTGGCAGGCTAACGGTCGCAACGAACTGCTGGTGATGAGCTTTCACGGCGTGCCTGCCCGAACCTTGAAATTGGGCGACTCCTACCACTGCGAATGCCATAAAACCGCACGTTTGTTAGCACAAGCTTTGGGTTTATCCAAAGATCAATATAGGGTTTGCTTTCAATCTCGGTTTGGCAAAGCCAAATGGCTAGAGCCCTACACCGAACCCACGGTGCGGGAGTTGGCTCGGGCTGGATTGAAGTCGATGGACATTGTCTGCCCTGGCTTTGTCAGCGACTGCTTGGAAACCTTGGAAGAAATTGCCATGGAGGTTAAAGAGGCTTTTCTTGAAGAGGGTGGAGAAGCTTATAGCTATATCCCTTGCCTGAATGACAGCCCCTTATGGATTCAAGCCTTGGAAGATTTAGCCACTTCGCATTTGGCCGGATGGCCACTGCAAGCTGCACCAGCCCACGAGGCCCAAGCCTCCCGCGAGGCGGCCCTTGCCATGGGCGCAGAGAATTAACGCTCTGAGGGGGTTTTAGCTGGCGTCACCGCAGGGTCAGTCGCACTGCTTGCAGTCGCGCTGCTTGCAGGTGTATTGGCAGGGCTTAACTCTGACGCAACCGCGGGTTTGACGTCCGCTTGGCTAGAGGCAACCCCAGCCGCCGATCCAAGCCCAGTTTCAGGCACCACAGACTCCTGAGTAGCAGGTGCCACCGGTGGTGTCATGCTTTGCCCGGTAGAAGCCTCTGACGGGGAAGGGGTTGGCTCGACAGGCTTGGGCCGCATCAAGGCAGCCACAGCGATTGCCACCAAAAACAAAACCAAGATCTTCAGAAAATAATTCCCTGAGGGTGCTGTTTCTTCTTTCGCTGAGGCTGACGCGGCCGGAGCTGAGTTCGCTGCAGCCGCTTGTTCTGGCTCTTTGGGCTGGTTAGCGGTTTCTGAAGGCGTTGAAGGCGTCGTCCAGTCGATCTCAGGCGGTTGTGCCAATACATGCAGCGCTTCGCTTCGCATCAGGTGCACACCTGATGACTCGGCTTGGTTTAAGACAGGCGTGGGCAGCGAGGTATCAACCGAATTGACTAAGCTGATTGGGGCTGTTTGCGCTGAAAACAAAAGCGACTCTTCCTCGACCGGGGGGGGTGCTGAAGGTACTTGGCCAAACAATTGTGCTTCACTCAGCTGCAAAAGGCCGGCGATTTTTCTAGCCGCAGTGAGTTTGACACTCTCGCTGTAAAAAGAGCTTAAGCCACCTTCTTCAATTTGACGCACCTGTTTGACAGATAAACAGGCTCTGGCAGCGAGATCGTTGATTGCCCAACCTTGGGCTTCGCGGGACAAACGTACCGCACTTCCATCTATTTGAGAAACATCCGACATTCCAAGCCTTAAGCGGGTCAGCTAAAGGGTTTACTTTACCAGCAGCAACTCGCCTTTGATAGAGGCACCTTTTTGTACTGACAAAGTTTGGTAGACCACATGGCCGTCTACGGAGGCAGAAGAAGTCACGATCAACTCGCTACAAGTGGCTGTGCCTGAAAACTTACCCTTGATATGAAGGCTCGAGCACGTCACCACGCCCTCAACTTGGCCGCGTGAGCCAATGGTGAGTTCATCGACTTGGACTTGGCCGTTGAGAGAACCCTCAACATGGATGGCACCTTTAGCGGAAATTTCGCCACGAAAGGAGAACCCTTCACTCAAAATAGAGGGCTTAGAAGCGTTAGAAGAAATGATGTCCATCATGTTATTTCTCGGAGGTTGGGCTTGCGCAAGCGAATCAATGGAATCTTGTAACTGTACAGGAGCGACAGGCGCGGGAGCAACTGGGGGGCTCTGAACAGCAGCGGGGGGGCTAGGGTTGTTTGTTTTGGATTTGCTGAACATATTGGGCTGTGCGGATCACTTTTTGAGGATTCACAGGATATCCTCCCACCAATATCTCAAAATGAAGATGCTTGCCAGTAGAAAGTCCAGTGTTACCAATATAGCCCAAGACATTGTCGGTTGTCACCTTATCACCCACTTTGACCAACAATTGCGCCATATGAGCATAGAGAGACTCCACTCCGTTGGAGTGACGAACGACAACGGTGTTGCCATACTGGGGGTGTAATTCTGACATAACTACAACGCCAGGCTTGACGGCAAAGACTTTATCGTCACCCGTTTCGCTCATCATATCGACACCAGTATGGAAATGGGACTTACCCGTCAAAGGGTGCTTGCGAATACCAAAATCAGAAGACAAACTGAAATTGGTCACCGGCATACGGTTGGGTAACGCGTAAAGCACTTCGCGCAAAGAGCGGTTGGTGGACAACTCTTCAGCGACCTTGCCTCGCATCAAAGGATTGGACTGTAAATCCCCATCCAAAGTAAAGCCGCCGTTGGCAGAGTTTTGTTGAATAATTTTGATGATTTTTTCAGTCAATCCAGAGGTTTCCAACTGCGACTTGAGGGAGTCGTTTTCCTCTGAAACTGCCACCATCGAGGTTTCAACAAAACGGCGAATGCTCATATCGCGGTCGCGTATGGTTTGCGCCAAGCTCAACATTTGCTCTTCAGTCAAGCCGTGTTGGTTTTGTGTATCCGTCGAATCAGCGGTGCTGCTGATCAATGCCTTGAAAACTTCTTCATGCGACCGCTCTAAACGAGCTCGACTAATGCCAAGTGATAAGGAAGTGACAGTTAACACCAACAAACTAACCACCACAACCGTGCTCGTGATGATGGCAGTGCGGGCGAAAATCCGCTGGAAACGCGCAGGAATATTGAAATAACGCAGGTCTCCGCTTTGCTCAATGATCAGTTTGACATCTTGGTAGTCGCGCACCCAGAGGTGACGAACCAAGCCCGGCAAGGTTCGCAATTGCGATAAGTAGGGATAGAGCGTCAGACGCATAAAACTGGAAATAAAAACGAAAGTAACTTAGGGTTTGGCAGGAGCAGGGGCAGCAGATACAGGAGAAGCCTTGGGTTCAGCACCTTGGCTCAGAGCGCCTTGAATTTCGCCACCCTTTTCAATCTCGATTTCAGAATAATGGATTTTGCCTACGATTTTACCGGTGGTGCGAACAATCAGGCTTTTTTCACTGACGATGGTGTTGTGGAGTTGGCCACGAACATCAATGACCTTGGCTGAAACACGTCCCGTGATTCGTCCTGTAGGGCCAATCAAGACCTCTTCTGCCGTTAAGTCGCCTTCTATCACGCCGTTTATCACAGCTTTGGACGGGACAGTAAACGCACCCTTGACAACCACGCCGTCACCAATGACAACGCTTTCTAAAGTATCGGATTGATTAGCCATACATGCTCCTTGGCCGGCATCTTAGCAAAGAAAAAATATAAATTAAGTTTTTTGTTGAAGTTATTGATTTAATTGAAAAAAAGCTCGTTGATTGATAACTGCACACAAAAACATGAAAGTAATTAAGTATAATAGTATTCATTTTTATGGAATCAAAGTTATAATTTACTCGTTTTGAAACGCGAGTAATTTTTGAATTTGTCAAAAATAATTCACCATTTAGTGAATTCGAGGTTGTTTTGCAACGTTTAGAGGAGATAAAGGAAAAAAGTGCCTTCATCGCTTATTTTTTTTAAAGTAATGATTTTACAAAAACCCACAATAGCTTGTTTTTAAACAATTTTCCAAAAAAACATCAAATTCATCAATTTTAAAAGTTAACCCTCTACATGTTGCTGTCTCGGTTTTTCATTGGCATTTTGATCAGCCTTTTTCATGGCTGGGCTGCTGCGCAAAGTTTCAGCTTAGGGCAATTGATTCAATTTGCGACAGAGTCTTACCCTTCGGTCCTCTCGCAACTATCAAATGTCAAAGCTGCAGAAATCGGCATTGAAACTGCAGAATACCAACGTTATCCTGTCCCACAAATTAGCTATGAAAATGTCCAAAAATCCAGCAGCGACCCCAGCTATATTGGCAGTGATGGCGTCACAACCTTTCGAATTTCCCAACCTATTTTCACCGGCGGGCTCTTCAGCGCACAGCTTGAAAAAGCCAAGGCCAACTTGCAAGTCAGCCAAGCCGGCGTTCGTGAAACCCGCCGTCAAATTGCACTGCGGGTGGTGCAAGCGTATGCCGATTGGAACAGCGCCGACTTGAAGGTTAAGTCCATCGAAAAAAGTTTAGTCATCCATCAAAAGCTGTTGCAACAAGCAAAAAATCGTATCGCCCAGGGGGCATCCCCTTCCAGCGACCTGACGCTCGTACAGAGCCGCATTGATGCAACCATGGGCGAGTTATTTTCAGCCAAATTACAGTCTGAGTTAGCGATACAAAAATTAAACGAGCTAACCGGCGTCACAGTGAATGCCTCTCAGCTTCAAGCCGGCAAGACAGGCCCTGTCCAACACAAACAGCCCATAGAGTCGTTGTTAGCCAACGCCCAACTGCTTTCCCCCGAATTGCAAAGAGCCAAGGCCCAAGCGCTGATTGCAAAGTCCTCTGCACAAGAAAAGGAATCCGCCCTTAAACCTGACATTTATGTTCGGGCAGAACGTCAATACGGTAACTATTTTTCTAACAATACCAACCCCAACACGCGGATTTTCATTGGGGTGTCAAGCAAATTTGGCCCCGGTTTGTCCAGCTTTACACAAATCTCAGCAGCCAAGGCGCAAGAAGACAGCAGCGAGTTCGAAATTCAATCGCAACAGCGGCTTGTCCGAGAAACGGTCCTGAACGATGTGAGCGTTCTACGTTCGCTTCAAGAAAAAATGCAAGTATTGGAAGGTGCTTTACAAGCTTCCCAGTCGGTGCTGGAGTCCTTCGAGCGGCAGTTCAACGCAGGGCGTAAATCGTGGCTCGACTTGATGACCATAGCCAAAGATGTCGCACAAAACGAAACGCAACTGGCTGAGCTGCGAGGCTCTCAACTGCAGACCAGTTGGCGCCTGCAAATCTTGACCTCTGACAACTACGCACAAGTCAATCCCGCACCATGAGCGCTATAGCTTCTTTACCAGCCTGCTTGGTGCGCATTGCGCAGCTACAGCAAAATCCCATAGACCGCTCGGCACTGTTGCAGGCCGTGGCGGATGTCAGGCAGCGTAAGCCTAAAAGTCCTCGGCAAACTGTCCAAGCACTCGCCCGTATTTTGATGGTGCCGCCACCCCGCTGGGCACGAAAACCCGACCCGGCGAATATGCCATTGCTGGGTCACCACCCTCTGATGGGGTGGTTTGTGGTTCGTGGACAAAACGCGCATAAAAGATGGGTCATCGAAACATGGTCGGAAGAGCAACAAAAGTTTGTTGAATCCATCAGCACCTTACCCAACAAGGTGAAGACCCTATTGGCCAAGCTCTCCTTGCTGCAACCTTTTGATGCGTCCCATAGCCCGGTCTACAGCCTCATCAAACAACAGTTGTTCTCCCACCCTACGCGGCTGTTTGAAATCTTGCTGGCAACCACGGCCATCAATGTCTTGGTCTTGGGCACCTCGCTCTACAGCATGCAAATCTATAACCGCGTCATCCCTACCAATGCCATGCAAACCTTGACGGTACTGACATTGGGCGTGCTGATGGCGTTGGTGGTGGAGTACTTGATGAAGCACGCCAGGTCTTCGCTTTACGATGTGTTGATTGACTCGGTTGACCAGCGTCTATCACGCAAAATCTTCATGCGCTTGTTGTCTATTCGCTTAGACCAATTACCTTCCAGTGTGGGCAGTTTGGCCGCCCAAATGAATGCCTACCAAACGGTTCGCAGCTTTCTGACCACAGCCACTACCCATGCGATGGTGGATGCGCCGTTTGTGATCATTTTTTTAGCGCTGATTGCATTGATAGGTCATCCCTATTTGGTAGTCATTCCTGTGCTGTTCTTTTTGGTGGCGCTTTTCAGCGGCATTTGGCATCGCAAACGCATTGAGAAACTCGCCAGTAGCGCCACACACTTAAGCAACTTTAAAACCGGTATTTTGGTTGAAAGCATTGAAGGCGCAGAAACCATCAAATCAGGTCAAGGGGGTTGGCGAATGCTGAGTCGCTGGATGGGTGCTGCTGATGAATCTCGCCACCATGAAATGAGTTTGCGACACATCACCGAAAGAAACCAACACACCACTGCCACCCTGCAACAAGTTGCCTATGTGCTGATCGTGGCTGTAGGAGCTTTGCTGGTGTCTGCCGGCATGACTACCCAAGGCGGCTTGATTGCTTGCTCCATCTTGGCTGGCCGCATTTTGACCCCTGTCAGCATGTTGCCTGCACTGCTGTTGCAGTGGGGACATGTGAAAGCAGCCTTACAAGGTTTGGACCGCATTTGGAAATTGGAAGACGACCACCATGGACAAGAACACCCTCTCACGCCTCAAACCATTCATGGCACTTACGCCCTAGAAAAAGTCAGCTCCAGTTACCGCGACAGTTCACAAAAAGCATTGCAAGTGAACAAACTGCACATAACAGCTGGTGAAAAAATTGGCATCATTGGACCCATTGGCTCTGGCAAAACCACGTTGCTGCGCCTGTTGTCAGGCATGTACAAGCCACAAGAGGGCCGGGTTTTGCTTGACCACATGGATATCTCCCAACTGAGTAAGCCCTTGCTGGCTGAAAACATGGGCTTCTTGGGGCAAGAAGGTCGTTTGTTTGCCGGTACCTTGCGAGAGAACCTGATTCTTGGATTGCTCGATCCCGGCGACGATCAATTGCTGGCAGCCGCAGAGAAAACTGGCTTGCTCCAGTTGGTCATTAAAAACCACCCTAAAGGCTTGCAATTGCCCATCTCCGAGGGAGGCATGGGCTTGTCTACAGGTCAGCGTCAACTGGTTCACCTCACCCGCATATTTTTAAGACAGCCGAAAATTTGGCTGCTTGATGAACCCACCTCATCAATGGACAGGCAAACTGAACTAAAGCTTATTCAAGCTTTGTCTGTCGCCCTAAGGCCGACAGACACCTTGGTCATGACCACCCATAAACATGAGCTCCTCGCACTGGTGGACAGGTTGATCGTGGTTGCTAACCATGAAATTGTGCTGGATGGCCCCAAAGACAAAGTGTTGGAGCGGTTGCAAAATCCCAACCCAGTCACACCCATACGCCAACAAGCCAAATCCGCATGAGCGACGACTACCTAGACGAGGACAAAAAAAGTGGTCGCTTGATTCTGCTGCTGTCCGCATGCTTAGCGGCATTTATCGCTTGGGCTGGTTATTTTGAAATTGACCAAACTGTTCACACCACAGGACAGGTCATTTTGAGCGCCAGAACCCAATTGGTTCAAACCGCCGATGGCGGTGTCTTGAAAGAACTCACGGTTCAAGAAGGTGACACCGTCACCAGTGGTCAATTGCTGGCCGTGCTGGAAAAAGAACGAGTCCAAGCCAACCTTGAGGAGACACGAGCTCGCACCATGTCACTCAAAGCGGCGCTGATACGCGCCAAGGCCGAGGTCCAATTTCAAACACCCCAATTTGGTTCTGAGTTCAGACGCTATCCCGAGTTTGTCTCTGCGCAACAGGGTCTGTACGCACAGCGAAAGCGTTCGTTGGACGAGGAACTTCGAACCATGCAAGATGGTTTAGCCATGGCGATGCAAGAAAAGCGCATGAACGATAACTTGTTTAAAAGTGGCGATGTCAGCGAACTCGATGTTTTGCGTGCCAAACGCCAAGTCACTGAAATTGAAGGGCGTATAGCCGCAACAAAAAACAAATATTTACAAGACACGCGTACCGAAATGACGCGTATTGAGGATGAGTTGTCCAGCCAGAACCAAAAACTCAACGGCGCTGAAAGTTTGTTGTCTCACACTGACATCATGGCGCCCATGGATGGCGTAGTGAAGACTTTGAAAATTCACACTTTGGGTGGTGTACTGCGCCCCGGCGACGAACTCATGCAAATTGCGCCCGTGGGTGACGCTTTGCTGGTAGAGGCTAGAGTGTCACCCGCTGACATAGGTCAATTGGTCATAGGCCAAAGCGTCTTCATCACGCTAGATGCCTATGACTACAGCATTTACGGTAATTTGATCGGGGAATTGACCGATATCAGTCCCGACACACTTTCAGACTCGAATGCGCAAGGCTCATTGGTCAACACACCTACGGGTCAACCCAGCGTTTACTACAAGGTCAACATCCGAATCGCCAAAGACCAAGAAAATCCCAAGGTCGCATCGATGGAAATCAAACCAGGGATGACAGCCAGCATAGACATACGCACAGGTACGCGCAACTTGCTAACCTATTTATTAAAACCAGTGATCAAGACCTTGGGTACCTCGCTCAACGAGCGATAGCACCCAAAGGTTTTTCAACCGCGGGCAGGACCGCGTGGCTTAAAGCCAGAACCACGTTTGGCAGCAGCACCCGCGTAAGAGCGGCCGCCTGAAGGTTTGCCAAAGCGCTTAGGCTCTGCGCCGCTGGGGGCGCGGGGAGAACGTTGGGTAGGCTCCAAGCCAGGGATCATGTCAGCACGCAAAGTCTGCTGTGTGAAGTGTTCGATGTCCAAAATTTTGCGACGGTCACGCCACTCGGCAAAAGTCACCGCTAAACCATCGCGACCAGCGCGGCCTGTACGACCGATACGGTGGACATAGTCTTCTTGCTTCATGGGCAAACCAAAATTGAACACATGGCTGATGCTTGGCACGTCAATGCCTCTGGCAGCCACATCGGTCGCCACCAAAATTTGCACACGTCCATCACGCAGAGCCTGCAAACGACGGTTACGCAAACCTTGGCTTAAAGCGCCATGCAAAGCAACGGCAGAAAAGCCTACTTGCTGTAAATCTTCAGCCAAGGCATCGCATTCAATTTGGGTAGACGCAAACACAATAGCTTGGTCAATGGTGGTGTCGCGCAACCAATGGTCTAGCAACTTGCGCTTGTGCTGCTGGTTATCAGCCCAAAACAGCACTTGCTTGATGTTGGCGTGGGCTTCTTGGGGTGAGTCGACTTGCAAGCGTTGGGGTGTTCGCATGATGCGAGCAGCCAACTGCTGAATGCGCGGCGCAAAAGTTGCACTGAACATCATGGTTTGTCGACGCGCCTCGGTCAGTTTGTGGATATCGGCCAAGTCTTCGGCAAAACCCAAATCGAGCATGCGGTCGGCTTCATCAACCACCAAGAATTGCACTTTGTCTAAATGCAGTTGTTTGGAGCGTTGCAAGTCCAACAAACGACCGGGTGTGGCAACCACCAAATCAGCATTGTGCAAACGGGCAATTTGCAATGGGTAAGGCATGCCACCCACCACACAAGCGATGCGCAAACCCTTGCAGTGACGCACCAAGTCGATGGCGTCTTTCGCTACTTGCTGGGCTAATTCGCGGGTGGGACACAAAATCAACGCACCTGGGTTGGCGGGTTTGACATGACGTGTATCTGTGGGGTTTTTTCGGCGGGGCTTTTTAGGCGCTTCTTCACCATTTGCCACAGCTTGGGCGACTTTGTCAGCCCAGGCTTTGTTCTCGTCTTTTTCTTGTTGCTTTTGTTGTTGCAACAAGGTGTGCATGACAGGCAGCAAAAAAGCGGCGGTTTTGCCGCTGCCAGTTTGACTGGAAACCAGCAAATCGTTGGCGGGTTTGCCTGCGTTGTCTTGCAAAGCCAAAGGGATGGCGCGAACTTGAACCGGCGTTGGTTGGGTAAAAGACAAGTCGCGCAATGCGGCCAGCAGTTCGGGGGCAAGCCCCATTTCGACAAAGCCAGAACCGTCTACAGCGGCTGTAGGTTTAGTGGGAGAAACAGCGGGTGCAGCTGGGTTTTCGTCAGTCGTATCAACGACAACATCAGTCAAGGCGTGAGAATTCAAATCAGTCATAGATAAAGCCCTGCCTAACGGCGGGCGCTCCGTTCAAAGGTTGGAAAAACATCAACCTTCAAACAAAGCAAGCCAATAAATGAATAGTGGCGTGGTTCAACTGTATGAACCCAAGGTGAGAGGCAGATGTAGCAAGTGGGTCACTGACCCAACAACAGACATTGTCTCACGGATCAGGGTCTACCCTGAGAAATATTTTTAAAGCTTCAAAAAATGCTCACGGTAATGCACCAACTCATCAATGGATTCATGCACATCGGCTAAGGCGGTATGGCTTTGTTGCTTCTTAAATGAGGCATATACCTGTGGCTTCCAGCGTTTGGAGAGTTCTTTCAGCGTGCTGACATCCAAATTGCGGTAGTGAAACCAAGCTTCAAATTTGGGCATGTACTTGACCAAAAAGCGCCGGTCTTGGCTGATGGTGTTGCCACACATGGGAGACACACCTTTTGACACATACTGCTTCATGAAAGCGATGAGTTGCTCTTGCACTTGCTCTTCATCAAGGGTGGATGCTTTGACTTTGTCAATCAAGCCACTTTTGCCGTGGGTGCCTTTGTTCCAAGCGTCCATGCCGTTGAGAACAGCGTCTGACTGGTGCAGCACCCACACAGCGCTTTCTTTGCGCGGCGTGAGATGCGGACCGGTCACCACCACGGCAATTTCTAGAAGTTTGTCTTTTTCGGGGTCAAGGCCAGACATCTCGCAATCTAGCCAGACAAGGTTCTCATCCGTTTTAGACAACACGGTTTCTTCGGGGGTAGCAGGGCTATTTGGTGCAGTCATGTTCATGTGGTCATTGTCCTCTAAACTAGATACATGACTACCTCTTTAAGCTTTACTCTCATTTTTACCAGCTTGCTGGTGATCAACCTGCTCATCAAGTTTTGGCTTGCAAACCGGCAAATGCGTCATGTGGCGCAGCACCGCGCCAAAGTTCCAGATGCATTCGCCTCGGTCATTGATACTGCAGCACACCAAAAAGCCGCTGACTACACCATCGCTAAATTGCGTTTAGGTCATTGGGACTTGGCGCTTGACACAGCCATGTTGGTGATGTGGACCTTGCTAGGCGGCTTGGGATTTCTCGACCAAGTGTTGCTCGATCTCATCGGTCCTGGCATGTGGCAGCAAATCGCCTTGGTGTTCAGTTTCACCCTCATCAGCGCTGTGGTCAGCTTGCCACTGTCGTATGTGCAAACCTTTCACATCGAACAATCCTTTGGCTTTAACCGCATGACCTTGGGTTTGTGGCTGAGCGACATGCTCAAGGGTGGCTTGGTCGCCGCTGCATTGGGTTTGCCCTTGCTGTGGTTGGTCTTGTATTTGATGCAGTCGGGCGGCGCACTGTGGTGGGTGATTGCTTGGGGTGTATTGGTGGCTTACCAATTGTTTGTCATGTGGTTGGCCCCCAGCGTCATCATGCCTTTGTTCAACAAATTTCAACCGCTTGAGGATGCCACCTTGAAAGACCGTGTCATTGCCTTGATGCAGCGCACAGGCTTTCAAGCCAATGGTTTCTTTGTGATGGATGGCAGCCGCCGCTCGGCCCATTCGAATGCGTTCTTTACTGGCCTAGGCAAGCAAAAACGCGTGGTGTTTTTTGATACCTTGCTCAAGCAGCTCAATGCCGATGAGATGGAAGCTGTGCTGGCCCACGAACTGGGGCATGCCAAGCTCAAGCACATCCCAAAATCTTTACTCAGCAGTTTTGCATTCACCTTGGTGGGGCTTGCGGGCTTAGGTTGGCTCAGCACCCAAACCTGGTTTTATGAGGGCATGGGTATCCAGCCGCACTTAGGCAGCGCCAACGACGCTATTGCCCTGCTTTTATTCATGATGTTTGTGCCTTTGGTGTCCTTTGTCACCAAGCCTTGGCAGTCGGCACGTTCTAGGCAGCATGAATTTGAAGCAGATGCCTTTGCTTGCCAACATGCCAATGGCGCTGACTTGCGTCAGGCACTTCTCAAACTCTACCAAGACAATGCGTCTACCCTGACACCCGATCCTCTTTATGTGGCTTTCTACCATTCGCACCCGCCAGCAGCACAACGCTTGGCCCGACTGACTGCATGACCGCTTGGGGTTTGGTGGTGGCCAGCCATGGCCGCCATGTTTGGGTGGAAGATGCCAAAGGCGAGCGCAGAATTTGCCACCCGCGGGGTAAAAAAAACCACGCGGTGGTCGGCGACCATGTGCAGTGGAGCGCCAGTGAAGATGGCGGCAGCATCGAATCCATTGAAACCCGAAAAAACATCTTCTACCGTCAAGATGAAATTCGAACCAAATCATTCGCCGCCAATATCGACCAAGTACTGGTCTTGGTGGCCGCAGAGCCCGATTTTTCACAAAGCCAGTTGTCAAGGGCCTTGATTGCGGCTCGCCATGAAGGCATACGCACCTTGATTGGTTTGAACAAGCAAGACTTGGGAGACGCGTTCACCAGAGCTTGGCAGAAACTTTTGCCCTACCAGCAACTCGGTTGTTTGGTGCTGCCCCTGAGTTTGAGAAACCTTGAGCAGGACCTAAGCGCCCTCAACCATGAACTTGCCAACCGCGTCACCTTGGTGCTTGGTCCTTCGGGTGCGGGCAAAAGCACACTGATCAACCGCTTGGTACCCGATGCCAAAGCAGCGACCAACATCATTTCTCAGGCTTTGCAGTCGGGCAAACACACCACCACCTCGACCACTTGGTATTGGGCAGATGAGACCAAAACAACCGCCCTGATGGACTCCCCAGGCTTTCAAGCATTTGGTCTACACCATATTGCCCCTCAGGCATTGGCATCATGTATGCCCGATATTGCCGTTCATGCAGATCACTGCAAATTCCACAATTGCAGCCATGTGCATGAGCCTGATTGCGGGGTACGCCAAGCTTTGCTTGAACAAGCGATTGACCCAGGGCGCTACAAAATTTACACCGAGCTTTTTGATGAGCTGTCGGCACCTAAAACATATTAGGCTGAAAAGCGCTTCAGCCCAGCAACCGCGCCAACGTTAAAAGCGCCAGCAGCAACATCCACATCACCACCGCACGCCAAACCAAGCCCACCATGCTGCGCAGATGGAACAACTCAGGCTCACGCCCAGCGGTGGTCTCTACGGCCTGAGGGGTGAGTAGCGACTCCTCGTCTGGTAGGCCTAAATTTTTGCCACCCAAGCGAACATTGATGGCACCCGAGGTAGCGGCCAACACCACCCCGTCGTTGGAATCAGGGAAATGTGCGGCATCGTGACGCCAAGCTTCAACCGCATCTTCAAAATTGCCTACCACCGCAAAACTCAAGCCAGTCATTCGAGCAGGTACCCAGTCCGTCACACGCCATGCTTTGGCAGCAGTGGTTTCTAGCGCGGGGTTGCTGAGTTCTGCGGTTCCCAAACCTGGCGTTTGAGGACTCACCCACGCTCGGGACAAAAATTCACTCAATCTGTAAAACACGGCACCCACAGGCCCCAAGCCCAAACCCGCAAAGACCACAAACCAAACCACCACGCCAAACACATGCCGGTGCGCCGCAATGGCTGAATATTCGATCACATGGCGAATGATTTCCTCGCGTGAGAGGTTTTCGCCTTTGGCACCCGACCACTGTGAGAGAAGCGTGTTGGCCTGCACATCGTCACCCACGGACAGCGCATGTCGAATGCCGGTGAAGTGATGGCTGAAATGGCGAAAACCCAAAGTGGCATACAACACGGCCACGCTCCAGAGCATGGCAAAAAGCCAACCCGCGAACCACATCAGCAAGACGTGAACCATCAACACAAGCAAACACGGCAAGCCCATGGCCAAGCCCCAAGCGGTCCAAGCGTGGCGTTGGTCACCGGTGTCTAGCGTCTTGCGTACCCTGTCTGCCCAAGCTTGCGAGAACCGTTCCAAGCTTTCACCAAAACTCAATGGTCGGGCTTGCTCCAGCAAGAAAGCAAATAAAAGTGCGAAAAAACTCATGCCTGCATGATAGTCAAGACTCAGCGTTTGACCCAGCCTGATCGGGGTCTGTGCTTAAAAAACAGTAAAGGTTGCGCAAAATACCGGCGGTCACGCCCCAAATAAAGCGTTTTTGATCGGCGTCTTCATAGGGCATGGAGAACCACTCACGTCGCACGCCGGACCACTCCACCGCATGGCGGCAGTGGTTGGCAGGGTTCATCACATGCGCCAAAGGCACCTCGAACACTTGTGCCACCTCATACGGATTAGCGCTCAGACGCATCGCGGGGTCAATCAAGGCCACCACGGGTGTCACCTTAAAGCCTGTGCCAGTCAGATACAGAGGCAATTGCCCCAAGACCTCGACGTGCGAGGACTCCAGTCCCACCTCTTCTTGCGACTCACGCAGCGCCGCTGCCACCGCATCTGCATCGCCTTCGTCTAAGCGCCCCCCAGGAAAAGCAATCTGACCCGAATGGGTAGACAAATGGGCGGTTCTGAGCGTGAGCAACACACTTGGCTGGGGGCGCATCACCACGCCCACCAGCACGGCTGCATCCACCGGAGGCTTCAGCGGGTTTAACGGGGGCTCCAGCATGGCATCGGGCTGCCAAACAGGTGGCATGGCAAAGTGCTGTCGCAAGCCCAGTGGCGCTAGCCTATGCACAGGTACCTGAGGCAAATGCCCATCCCAGCCCAAAACTTCTGCGGTTTCAGGTGAGAAACGGGGGATTTGGGTCAAGGAAACCACTAAGTTAATGAGGGGTCAGAAAAAAACCGCCGCAGCGTGAACTGGGGCGGTTTGTTTCAAGCAGGCCTGTAAGGGCTTACTTGGCAGCAGCAGGTGCTGCTTTAGCTGTAAGTTTTTCTTTGATACGGGCAGACTTACCGCTGCGCTCACGCAAATAGTAAAGCTTGGCACGACGCACATCACCACGGCGCTTGACTTCAACGCCAGCGATCAAGGGGCTGTAGGTTTGGAAAGTACGCTCAACGCCTTCGCCGCTGGAGATTTTGCGAACGATGAAATTGGAGTTGATGCCGCGGTTGCGCTTGGCAATGACCACGCCTTCAAAGGCCTGCACACGTTTGCGAGTTCCCTCGACCACGTTGACGCTGACCACCACGGTGTCGCCAGGGGCGAAAACCGGGATTTTCTTGCCCATACGGGCGATTTCTTCTTGTTCCAGGGTCTGGATGAGATTCATGGTGTCCTCACAATGATCATGGATGCGCTACACAAAAGGCCTATGGTGTTTGAAACACGAGGCGGCCACCCAGAGGATCGAAAGCCCGCCATTATAGCTGGCTGGCTAAGCCTTGGGCTTATGTGCCAACAGTTGCTCATCCGCGCGGGTCAAAAGCCCAGATTGACGGGCTTTTTCTAGCAAGTCAGGGCGGTTTTGCGCGGTCAGCGTCAGGCTTTGCTGGCGTCGCCAAGCCGCAATATGGGCATGGTGACCCGACAGAAGGGCCTCGGGCACCGGTTGGTCTTGCCACACCTCGGGGCGGGTGTAGTGGGGAGAGTCAAGCAAACCACTCAGCGCAGGGGTAAAACTGTCTTGCAAATGGCTTTGTTCATCATGCAAAACACCCGGTTGCAAACGGGCCAAGGCGTCCAGCCAAGCCATGGCGGCAATTTCGCCACCCGACAACACAAAGTCGCCTAAGCTGATTTGGGCGTCTACATGCCTGTCAATAAAGCGCTGATCGATACCTTCGTAACGGCCGCACAGCAGCACCACGCCAACGGTTTGCCCAGCCCGCTCCACTGCATTTTGGGTCAGCACTTGTCCCACCGGTGAGAAATACAGCAATGGCGCTTGTTCTCTGTTGAAGCCGCTTTCGCCCCGTACAGCTGCCAAGCAAGCCGCCAACGGTTCAGCCAGCATCACCATGCCAGGGCCGCCGCCAAAAGGCCGGTCGTCTACCCTTTTGTAATTGCCCTCAGCGTGGTCGCGGGGGTTCCATGTTTTGACCGCCAGTTGCCCGCTTTCATAGGCGCGGCGCGTCACACCCGCTTGCAAAAAAGCGGGGAAAAGTTCGGGAAACAAAGTGATGATGTCGACGCGCATGGCCACAGTATGCAAGCTCAGTAATCGGCTTGCCAGTCCACCGTGATGAGGCGACCTTGGATATCCACCGCGTCAACATAGGCGGAGACAAAGGGAATCATTCGCTCTATGGGTTTGCCTTCGCCATCGCTCACCGTGTCGCGCAAGACCAGCACGGTTTGTGGGCCGGTGGACAACAACTCGGTGACCTCGCCCAAGTCCACGCCTTCACGGTTTCGCACCTGCAAACCCATCAGATCCACCCAATAGTATTCATCGATGGCTGGCGTGGGAAAGCTCGACCGAGGGACAAATATGCGTGCGCCTTTGAGGCTTTGGGCAACGTCGCGATCATCCAATTCGTGGATGCAAGCCACCACGCTGTCGGAATGTTCTTTGGCTTCACGCACACGCAACTGCACCGTACCGGCAAATGGCGAGGCACCGCGTTCATTGGGTTGTAAAAACCAGCGTTTAGAAGAAAACAGCGCCTCGGGAGAGGCGCTGTGGGGGAGGATTTTCAGCCACCCCTTGAGACCCCAAGCATCCAGAATGCGCCCGACTTCGATAGCATCCGCTGGTAATTCAGCAGGCTCCCAAGCGGGTTGCATGGGTTGGGGATGGGCTTTTAAGCGGCAGTTTTGCCGGCTTGTTTGATCAGGCGGTCCACGGTAGGCGACGTTTGTGCGCCCACGCCGACCCAGTAGCTCAGACGGTCTTGGGCAATGCGCAAGCCTTCCTCACCACCAGAAGCGATAGGGTTGTAAAAACCGATGCGCTCGATAAAACGGCCATCGCGGCGAACGCGTTTGTCAGCCACAACAATGTTGAAAAAGGGGCGGGCTTTAGCGCCGCCGCGTGAAAGTCGGATGACGACCATGGTTTATCCTTGGGTGCAGACTTTGATTCAGCGATGAGACACGCGACATGACCACCCGGCCAGCGCTCGCTGAAAAGCCTACCATTATAGACCGAGCCCCCATGCACCCTTCTGCCCTGCTTATCCGCCCCAGTTCGCCAGCCGACTTGCCAGCCATTACCGCGATCTACGCCCACCATGTGACGCATGGCAAGGGCAGCTTTGAATTAGAGGCCCCCGACCTGGGCGAAATGAGCCGCCGCCGCAGCGACGGGCTGGCCAAAGGCTTGCCGCATTTGGTTGCCAGCCGAGGTGCTGAGGTGCTGGGTTTTGCCTATGCGGGTGCCTTCAGGCCCCGCCCCGCCTTTCGTTTCATGGCCGAGGACTCGATTTACATCCACCCCGACCATACAGGTCAAGGCCTAGGTCGCGCCTTGCTGGCAGAACTTTTACGCCATTGCGAGGCGCTGGGTATTCGCCAAATGCTGGCGGTCATTGGCGACTCGGCCAACGCAAGCTCGATTGGGCTGCACCGCAGCTTGGGGTTTGAACACACCGGCATTTTGAAAGCCAGCGGCTGGAAACACGGCCAATGGCTAGACACCGTGTTCATGCAAAAAGCCTTGGGGACGGGAGATTCCAGCCCTGCCAGCGAGCTCACGCCGCCAAACCGATAATCCGCCACATGAAAAACAAAACACTGGCAACTTGGTTGAGCTTTTTGGGTGGCCCTTTGGGCTTGCAACGTTTTTACATGTACGGCAAAGGCGATTGGCTGGCTTGGGTGTTGCCTTGGCCCACGTTGTTGGGCTTGTATGGTTTTGAACGCGCCAAAAGTTTTGGCGTGGACGACCCGCTCAGTTGGTTGCTGCTACCTCTTTTAGGCATCACCATTGCCAGTGGTGCGCTGCATGCGATTTACTGGGGATTGATGTCCACCGAACGCTGGAACAGCACTTACAACCCGCAAGGCGAAGTGGAGTCGCCCGCCGGTGCCACAAACTGGCTGATCGTGGTTGCCTTGGTGTTGTCGCTGATGGTGGGCACCACCGCTTTGCTCTCCACCTTGGTCTATGGTTTTCAGCGCTACTTTGAATACCAAATAGAAGAAGCGCGAAAAATTTCGCAGTAAAGGCCTAGCCTTCAAGCCAAACCGTGGCTTGGCTGGCAACGGTAGCCAGCATATCGGGCGTCACCTTGTCGGGGCAGACCACATGCAGTGGCAGCAACACAAAAGCGCGTTGCGCCCACCTTGGGTGGGGCAAGCTTAAATAGGCGCTTTGCATCCGCGCTTCGCCGTAAAAGAGCAGATCTAAATCCAGGGTGCGAGGTGCGTGGTGATAGTCACGGGTGCGGCCTGCGGCGTTTTCCAAATCCAGCAAAGCTTGCAGCAGCTCAACCGCGTTGAGCCGGGTTTCAAGGCGAGCCACGGCGTTGACATACGCAGGGCCATCGGCGTCTAACGGTGCGCTGCTAAGCAAAGGCGAGGCTTGCAGCAGTTGGGTATGGGGCAATGCGGCGATGTCTGCCAAGGCTTGGCGCAGGGTGGCCGCGGCGTCACCCAAATTGGCACCCAGTGCCACAACGGCACTTACAGGTTCTCGATAGTCTGGCGGGTTCACGGCAGATTGACGCGCTTACTCTGCTGCGTCACCACCGGTGCTGGGGCCACTGCCGGCAGGCTTGCGTCTCCGCCGTGGGCGCTTGCGAGCCACTGGTGTGCCATCGGCCTTGACTGCACGCGGCGCAGGTTTGACCGCTTGCAGCATGTCTGCGCGGGTGTCGTCGCTGGCAGTGCTGAAGGTTTCCCACCAATCGGCCAGTTCTTCGTCCACCTCGCCCACTTCGGCACGCAGTCGCATGAAATCGAAACCGGCACGAAACCGCGCTTGCTCGACCAAACCAAACGGGGCGCTGCCGTTGCGTTTGTCAAAACGCGGTTGCATGGTCCAGATTTCGCGCATATCGCCGGCCAATTTGCCCCGTCCTGACACATCGCCAATGCGGGCATTGAACACGTCTTCGATGGCTTCTTGCAAGGCGGGAAAGGTGGGCATCTCGGCGCTGCGCACTTGCCAACCTTCGCGCACATCGGCCCACAGCACGCAAGCCAGCAAAAAGCTGGGCGCGACCGGTTTGCCCTCGCCCACACGGCGGTCGGTGTCTTGCAAAGCGGCATGCACAAAGTCGGATTCCACCCGCTCGACCACCACATCCAACAGCGGGTAAATGCCACTGGCCATGCCTAGGGTTTTGAGTTGCTCGATGCTGGCCAGTGCGTGGCCGGTTTGCAAAAGCTTGAGCATTTCGTCAAACAAACGGCTTTGCGGCACATCGGCCAGCAAACCCACCGAGGCCTTCAAGGGCTTGGCGGTACGTGGTTCAATCTTGAAGCCCAAGTGGTTCAACTTGGCCGCAAAACGCACCGCGCGGATGATGCGCACAGGGTCTTCGCGGTAACGGGCGGCGGGGTCGCCGATCATGCGCAAGACGCGTTTCTTGCCGTCTTCCAAGCCATGGTGGTAGTCGATCACGTCACCGGTCAAGGGGTCGTAGTACATGGCGTTGACGGTGAAGTCACGCCGCGCCGCATCTTCTTCCTGCGGGCCCCAGACGTTGTCGCGCAACACACGCCCACTGGCGTCCACTGCATGGGTCATGTTGGAGAGGGCTTTTTTGCTGGTGCGTTCATTGCCGCTGACCTGCTCGGCATCGTTGCTGTCAAGGTAGGCGCGGAAGGTAGAGACCTCGATCACCTCGTGTTCGCGGCCACGGCCATACACCACATGGACGATGCGAAAACGCCGCCCGATGATGAATGCCCGTCGAAAACAGGCTTTCACCTCTTCAGGCGTGGCGTTGGTGGCGACATCGAAGTCTTTGGGTTTCAAGCCCACCAGAAGGTCACGCACCGCACCGCCCACGATATAGGCTTCAAAGCCACGCTCTTGCAAGGTGCGCACCACGTTCATGGCGCGTTCGTCGACCAAGGTGTGGTCAATGCCATGGACCTGTTCGCTGATGACGCGGCGCTGCCCAAACTTGGGGGTAGGTTTGGGGCTGGACTTGCCCATCAAACGGTTGATGATTTTGCTGATCATGAAGTCTCGAAAAGGTCGAGGATACGCCACCCGCGTTCTTGGGCGATGTGTTTAAGGGCCGGGCCGCCATTGGTGACCACGGGAACATCGACTTTTTCAAGCAAGGGTAAGTCGTTCATGGAGTCACTGTAAAACGTGGCGTGGACCTCGGACAGGCTCAAGCCTTGGGCTTGCAACCATTGGTTCACACGGGTGACTTTGCCTTCGCGCAGCGTGGGCACGCCATCAATGTCGCCGGTGAAGTTGCCGTCGGCGTCCCGCACCAACTGCACCGCCAGCAGCACATCCATGCCAAAGGCTTTGGCAATGGGGGTGGTGACAAATTCATTGGTGGCGGTCACCATCACCAAGGTGTCACCTTGGGCGCGGTGCGCCGCTACCAATTCAAGGGCTTGCGGCTTGATGGCAGGCTGAATCACTTTTTGCATGAATTGCGCATGGGCTTCATGGGCTGCGGTCAAGCCATGTTGCCTGATCGCTTCGGTGGCAAATCGCACATAAGCATGGATATCCAAACAACCGGCGTTGTAGTCGGCATAAAACCCATCGTTGCGCTGCTTGAATGTGCTTGGGTCAGCCCAACCCAAACCCAAGGTGAACTCACCCCAGGATTGGTCGGAGTCCAGCGGCAACAAGGTTTGGTCAAGGTCAAATAAAGCCAGTTTCATGGGCTTAACTTTCATCGAGCATGGCTCGAAGCAAAGGGATGGTGAGGGGGCGTTGGGTTTGCAAAGCAAACGCATCCAAGCGGTGCAGCAGGTCAATCAAATGCCCCAAGTCGCGGCTAAAGCGGCTGAGCAAATAGTCCAGCAAATCGGTGTTCAAGGTCATGCC
>CAMCWS010000022.1 GCA_945882755.1 Bordetella parapertussis
TCGTAGCCCTGCACCTCGAAGTCCTCCAATTCGTAATCGAAGATCGAGGCCGGGCGGCGCAGGATGCGCAGCCTGGGGTAGGCCAGGGGCTGGCGGCTGAGTTGCAGTTCGACCTGTTCGTGGTGGTTGCTGTAGATGTGGCAATCGCCACCGGTCCAAATGAAGTCGCCCACCTCGAGGTCGCATTGCTGCGCCACCATGTGGGTGAGCAGCGCGTAGCTGGCGATGTTGAACGGCACGCCCAAAAAAATGTCGGCGCTGCGTTGGTACAGCTGGCAACTCAGTTGGCCCTTGCCGCCAGCGGTGGTGGGTGGTGCCACATAAAACTGAAAGAAAGCGTGGCAGGGCATCAAGGCCATTTTGGAGAGGTCGGCCACGTTCCAAGCGCTCACGATGATGCGGCGCGAATCGGGGTTGGTCTTCAAGGTCTTGATGACCTCGGTGATTTGGTCGATGTGACCGCCCTCGGGTGTCGGCCAGCTGCGCCACTGCACGCCGTAGACCGGCCCCAAGTCGCCATCTTCGCGGGCCCATTCGTCCCAAATCGTGCAGCCACGCTCGGTCAGCCAGTGGTTGTTGCTGGAACCGGTGAGGAACCACAACAGCTCGACGATGATGGATTTCAGGTGCACCTTTTTGGTGGTGACCAGCGGAAAACCTTGGCGCAAATCGAAACGCATTTGGTGGCCAAACACGCTGCGCGTGCCGGTGCCGGTGCGGTCGGACTTTTCCACCCCATGCGTGTACACATGGCGCATGAAATCTTCGTAGGGCGTGGGGATGGGGTGGGGGACGGGCAGGCTCATGGGGGAGAGTTTAAGGGGCTTGCTTGTGTGATCGCCACGCTTCGCTCGCGATGACGCCATCCGTCACTGCGAGGCCATCATCGACGTCACTGCGAGGCCTGCATGGCCGTGGCAGTCTCAGTTTACTTTTTTAAATAAGTACTTAGATAGTATTTAAATGAGATATTGAATAAGATAAATAGTATTTATTAATACAATTCAACTCAATTTATTTGGCGGGTGAACAAATGAATCATTGGCTTTTAACCCATACAAATTTAGGTTGACTTCCGTATCCTGTTTTATACAATTCGAATGTTAACGATCTACACAACTGAAGTATTTGACAGGTGGTTTGCGGCTTTAAAAGACAAACAGGCGGCCCGTCGAATTCAAGTTCGTATCGATCGCGCAGAAGACGGCCATTTGGGTGACCACAAGTCCGTTGGTCAAGGCGTTTGGGAGATGCGCTTGCACCATGGGCCTTGATTTCGGGTGTATTTCATGTGGCGCGGCGAAGAAATGGTGATTCTTTTGGCGGGCGGCGACAAATCGAGTCAGGCCAAAGACATTGAAACAGCGCAAGGGCTTGCGCGACAACTGAAAGACCAAGCATGACAACACTCAAGTTGCGCAAATGGGACAGCGCCGAACACCTCAAAACCGATGAAGACATGGCGGCTTACCTGGAAGCTTGTCTGCAAGAGGCGGGTGATGATGCCGCCTTCATCGCCAAAGCCCTTGGCAACATCGCACGGGCCAAAGGCATGACGCAGTTGTCCAAGGACACAGGGCTTGGGCGCGAAAGTTTGTACAAAGCTTTGTCTGGCGAGGGCAACCCCAGCTTTGCAACGATTTTGAAGGTAACCCATGCTTTGGGCTTGAAGTTTCATGTTCAGTGCGGTTGATATTCAATACTTGGTTGGTCTCAATCGCCTAGCTCGTTCCGAACAGTACGAACCATTTCTTCCGTAACTGTGTTTTGTCCAATCGCAACAATCGGTTGAATAGATACATTGACCAACACCCGCCCCGGATTCATCAGATTCTGCGGATCAATAGCCTGCTTGATACTGCGCATCAGTTGCAACGCTACAGGGGCTTTGTAAAGGTGCAGGGTGTCGGCCTTCAAGCTACCCACACCATGCTCGGCGCTGATGGAGCCGCCAAACTTCATGACCGCGTCATACACCAGTGAGTTGATGCGGTGTTCTTGGCTTGCCAAAAAAACCGCGGAATCGGTACCGACGGGGCATTGCACGTTGTAGTGCAAATTGCCGTCGCCCAAATGCCCAAAATTCACCAATCGAACACCTGCAATCTCCAGTGCCAACAAAGCGTCTGTGTGCGCCACAAAGTCGGGGATGGCGGACACGGGCAGCGAAATATCGTGTTTGATGTTCAAGCCTTCAGCCGCTTGCGCCGAGCTGATGCTCTCACGCACCTGCCACAGTTGACGGCCCTGCGCCAAGCTGCTGGCCACCACCGCGTCGAGGGCATAGCCGTTACTGAGAGCGACTTCCAGCAAACGCTCTAGCTGGGCATTGCCATGCGCCTGACTTTCGGTATCGCTGTGCGACAGCAATACGCAATAGGGCGCGGTTTGCCACAGCGGCACATTGAGAAGAGGGAAATGGGTGTGGACCAATTGCAAAGCAAACTGCCCCATCACCTCAAAACCGGTTAGGCCTGCGCCCAAATGTTGCTGCGCCAAGCCCAGCAATTGCACCGCGGCTTGCATGGAGGGCAGGGCGGCCCAAGCGGTGAGCTCGGCTGCGGGTTGGGGGTAGAGCTTCAACGTGGCGGCGGTGATGATGCCCAAGGTGCCTTCGCTGCCAATGAAGATGTCGCGCAAGTCATAGCCGGTGTTGTCTTTGCGCAGACCGCTCAAGCCATGCCACACCTCGCCTTGTGGTGTCACCACTTCCAGCCCCAAACACAGGTCACGGGCATTGCCATAGCGCAGCACTTGGGTGCCACCGGCGTTGCTGCCCAGGTTACCGCCAATGGTGCAACTGCCCTCGGACGCCAAGCTGAGGGGGAACAACAGGCCTGCTTCGGCGGCAGCTTGTTGCACATGGTGCAAAACGCAACCGGCTTCTGCGGTCAGTGTGAGGTTGGCTTTGTCCACTGCGCGGATGCGGTTCAGGCGTTGCAGGTTCAGAACCACTTCCCGACCCGACTCGTCCGGGGTCGATCCCATCACCAAACCGGTGTTACCGCCTTGCGGCACCATGGGAGCGCCTGCAGCAGCACAGGCTTTGACAACTTGCGCCACTTCATCGGTGCTGGCGGGTTGGACCACGCACAAAGCCTTGCCTTGCATGCGTCCGCGCCAATCACGCTCAAAAGCAGTCAAATCGCCGCTGGACAGCACATGGGGTGCACCCACAATGGACTGCAGTTGTGGCAGCAAAGCGCTGGTCATGGGCTGGGTTCTTGGGCTTGGTCTCCCCTAGCTGCAGCCAAGGCGGCGTCACGCAGCCGCCACCGCACATGCAAGGCAGTGGCGGTGAACAACATCAAGCACAGCAGAATTTCCACCGCGGCACAGGCGTTGCTAGGCCAAGCGTCCCCTTGCAGGCGTATCACGCCCTCGGCGAAATACAACCACACCACCAAGCTAACCCAGCGGTAGGTGTACATGCGGTTTTTCAACAAACCAGCTAAAGGAATGCACAAAGGAAGGGCCTTTAGCACCAGCCAAGAGCCGCCTGGGCGCAAAGGGGCCAGCCACAACTCCCACAGAAGAGAAAGCAGTATCAAGCCGATGAGGCTGCTTACAGCCAATGTGCGGCTGAGGTGAACATGCCAAAGGGCTTGGGGGGTCAGGGTAGGTGTAGATGGCATGATAGAGACCATGATTGTGTCGCAACTCCTTAGTCTCCCGCAAAAACTCCTGCATTTCCCTTGGCAAAGGGCGACCAAGCGCTTGACGCATCGCTTTGCCGATGACCGTTTGGGTCAAACCGCTGGTGCGCTGACCTTTACCACCTTGATCGCCTTGGTGCCGCTGTTGACCGTGGCTTTGGCGGTGGTGACTGCGTTTCCCGTGTTTGACCAATTTCAAACCGTGCTGCAACGTTGGTTGGTGGAGAGCCTGATTCCCGAGTCCATTTCACGCCAAGTGTTGGGCTACTTGACCCAGTTCACCACCAAGGCCAGTCGCTTGGGCAGTTGGGGTTTTGCTGCTTTGTTGATGTCTGCGGTGGCCTTGATGATCACCATAGACCGCAGCCTCAACACGATTTGGCGGGTGCGCCAACAACGTGCTTGGGGCCAACGGCTGTTGCTGTACTGGGCGGCGCTCACCTTGGGGCCCTTATTGGTGGCCGCCGGTTTGGTGACCATGGCTTCCGTCATCAGTTGGTCGGGTGGCTCTTTGCGCTACCAAGGGCCTGGCGTCAAGATGGCGTTGGGGTTGTTGGAGTTCCTGTTGTTATGGGGTGGTATCAGCGGCTTGTACCGCTTTGTGCCCAACACCCATGTGGCTTGGCGGCCCCTGCTGCTGGGTAGCTTTTTCACCGCGCTGGTGCTTCAAGCCGCCCGCAGTGGTTTGACGTTTTATTTGGCCAGCATGCCTACTTTTTCGTTGGTTTACGGCACCTTTGCCACCGTGCCGATTTTGCTGGTCTGGATTTACACCACTTGGGTGGTGGTGTTGTTAGGCGCTGTGCTGGTAGCGAGTTGGCCTGCCTTGGTGAATGATGCTTCGGATGGGGAGGAAGACCATGCAGGTCGAGGGTTCGCGTTGGCGCTGGCTTGCTTGCGCTTATTCCAGCAAGCTCGCTTACAAAGTGCAGGCGGTTGGGACGTGCCAAGACTTGCACAACAATTAGGCGCCCAGACTTGGGAGGTCGAAGAGGTGCTGGGCTTGCTGCAGCAACTGGATTGGGTGGGGCGTTTGAACGAGGACGGCAATCCGCGCTATGTCTTGCTGGTAGATTTGGCGTCAACCCAAGCAGCGCCGTTGATAGACCAGTTGTTACTGGCAGATACCCCCCATAGCCAAGCTGTCTGGGCAAGGTGCAAAGATTGGCGCTTGGCAGAGCTGGTTTAGCCCTGTAGACGTCATTGCGAACGTAGTGAAGCAATCCATAGCATGCTGTGGCGATCGCCTTTAGATTGCTTCACTACGTTCGCAATGACGACTCATCGGACTGACAAAGAATAATGGGGCTTATGGAAAACAAATCTGCTGATGTGTTGGTACTGGGCTCAGGCATTGTGGGTTTGAGCTTGGCGCTGAAGTTGCAAGAACGTGGCCGCGAGGTGGTGTTGGTAGACCGCGGTGCAGCAGGTGCCGCCACCAGCTTTGGCAATGCGGGGCTGATCGAGCGCAGCACCGTGTTTCCTTATGCCTTTCCGCGTGACCTCAAAACCTTGTTGGCCTATGCATTGGGACGCCGCACCGCCGCCCATTACCACTGGCGAGCTTTGCCTTCTTTGCTGCCGTGGATGTGGCGCTATTGGCAACATTCTTCCCCAGCGCTTTACCCTCAGGCCATCGCTGGCGCCTTGCCTTTGATCGAACACAGTTGGAGCGAACACCAACCCTTGATCGCTGCTGCAGGTGTGCTGGGTCTGGCGAACGAGCGGGGTTGGATCAAGGTGTTTCGCACCCACGAAAGCGCCGAACACAGCAGTGAGATGGCCGAGCAAAGCCGCGGCTATGGTGTGACAGCGCACACCCTGTCACCAACCCAACTTTTGTCCTTAGAACCAGCGCTTAAAACCGCATTGCTGGGTGGTGTTCACTACCCCGATTCGCGGCAGATCCAAGACCCGCAAGCCCTTTCCAGCGCTTATTTGCGCTTGTTTGAGCAGCGTGGCGGCAGGTTCGTGCAGGGGGATGTGCGTACTTTGCAGGCTCAAGCAAAGGCGTGGGCTGTGCAAACCGAAGCTGGACTTTTACACGCCAAGCAAGCAGTTTTGGCCTTGGGTCCCTGGGGCGAAGACATGGCGCGGCAACTTGGCTACCAGTTGCCTATGGGGCGCAAGCGGGGATACCACATGCATTTCCAAGCGTCTGCGGTTTCACTAAAGCACACCATCGTCGATGTGGACAACGGCTATGCCATCGCTCCCATGCAGCGGGGTTTGCGCTTGACCACAGGCGCTGAATTTGCGTTGCGCGATGCGCCTGCCACACCGGTGCAGTTGCAGCGCATTGAACCTATGGCTCGGGGCTTGACCCATCTGGGTGAGCGACTCGACGCCCAAGCTTGGCTTGGTTCACGGCCTTGTACACCGGATATGCTGCCTTTGGTGGGTTCTGCGCCACGCCACCCAGGGTTATGGTTCAGCTTCGGCCATGCACACCATGGACTCACCCAAGCTGCGTCTAGCGGGAGGCTGCTTGCCGAGTTGATGTGTGGCGAGACGCCTTATATCGATCCAAGGCCTTATCGGGTTGAGCGGTTCAGCGTCTAGATGACTTCGTCATTGCGAGCGCAGCATTTCAGCGTCATTGCGAGCGCAGCGAAGCAATCTCTGGGCGCATGCAGCAGGCTCGGCCTCGCCTCCATGCTTGCACAACGTCGGCTACGGCCGACCTGCGACATGCGCCATTGAAGAGCTTGCTTCGTCGCTTTGCTCCTCGCAATGACGGCCCCTCGCAATGACGGCTAGCTCAAAAACCGCTTCAGCGCATCCAAAGTCTCATCTGGCGACTCGCTCATTTGGTGGTGGCCATGGGGAATGCTCACCACCTGCAGTTGCTTGCCGCTTTCCTTGGCTTGCGCGATCAGCGGTTGCGCGTTTTTGGGTGTGGTCATTTGGTCGGACTCGCCCAACACCATCAGCACAGGGCAGGTGACAGCCGCCATGGCTTGCAAACCTTGGTCGTAGTTGTTGCAGGCATTGAAGCCAGTGTGAAACACATTGACGGTTTTGTTGCTGGCCAACACCCGTCGCCCCAGCGCCAAGCTCGCACCAAACACCCACGACCCCGCACCCGAAGGTGGTGCCAAGGTTGCGCGTGAAAACACATTGGTCATGTGCAAGGCTTTTTCGGGTTCATTCAAAGACGCATCCAGCAGCCCTTGTGAGACCTTCATCGGGTAGGCCGTTCCCACCATGGCCAAATGGCTGATGCGTTGGCCCATGTTGGCCGCAGCTTGCATGGCGATGAGTGAACCAAAACTGTGGCCTACCAAGGCAGCCTGTTTGACTGACAGCGCATCCAGCAAGTGCTGCACAAACAAAGCACCTTCTTGCACCGTGGCTGGAGGCGCACCCGCGCTTCGGCAGTGCCCTGGCAGGTCGATGGCCAACACATTCCAACCGTGGTTGGCCAAATAGCGGCTTTGCAGCGCCCACACGCTGTGGTCGCACAGCACGCCGTGAATCAACACCACAGTGGGCAGGGCCGAGTTGAAGTCTTTGCCGCCTGTGTAAGCGTAGGTGGAATGACCGTTGACTTGAATATGCACAGGTTTCTCCTTCAGGCTGCTTTTTCAGCGGCTTTGAGGGCACGCTTCAAGTCGTCGATCAAGTCGTCTGCATCTTCCAAACCGATGGACAAGCGGATGGTCCCAGCACCAATGCCCGCTTGCGCCAGCGCCTCGTCGCTCATGCGGAAATGCGTGGTGCTGGCAGGGTGGATTACCAGCGATTTGCTGTCGCCCACATTGGCCAAGTGGCTGAAAATTTTGAGCGCTTCTATGAACGCACGGCCTTGCGTGCGAGAACCCTTGATGTCAAAGCTGAACACCGAACCCGCCCCCCGTGCGCCACCGCGCAACAATTTTTGCGCCAAAGCATGGCTGGGGTGGTCGGGCATCAGCGGGTGGCCCACCCGCGACACCATGGGGTGAGCCGCCAAAAACGCCACCACTTTCTCGGTGTTGGCCAAATGCCGCTCCATGCGCAGCGGCAAAGTTTCCATGCCCTGCAAAATCAACCAGGCCGAGTGGGGACTCAGGCAGGCACCAAAGTCGCGCAAACCCTCACGACGTGCCCTCAGCAAGAATGCACCCACGGTGCTTTCCTCGGTGAACACCATGTTGTGGAAACCTTCATAGGGCTCCGACAGTTCAGGGAATTTGCCGCTGGCTTCCCAGTCAAACGAACCTCCATCGACAACCACGCCGCCTATCACGGTGCCGTGGCCGCTCAAAAATTTGGTCGCCGAGTGGTAGACCAAATCTGCGCCCAAGGACAAGGGTTGCTGCAAATAAGGGGTGGTCAGCGTGGCATCGACCAACAGGGGTACACCGTTTTCATGGGCGATTTGTGAGATGGTGGGGATGTCCAGCACGTCCAGCCCTGGGTTGCCCACCGTCTCACCAAACAGCAATTTGGTGTTGGGTCGGATGGCGGCTCTCCATGCGTCGATGTCACCCGGTTTGACAAAGGTGGTTTCAATGCCAAAGCGACTCAGGGTGTAGTGCAATAGGTTGTGGGAGCCGCCATACAAAGCAGAGCTGGAGACAATGTGCGAACCCGCACCCATGAGGGTCGCCACGCTCAAGTGCAGTGCCGCTTGACCGCTGGCCGTGGCAATCGCCCCAATGCCGCCCTCCAAGGCCGCTATGCGTTGCTCGAACACGGCGGTGGTGGGGTTGCTGATGCGGCTGTAGACATGACCGGCGCTTTCCAAATTGAAAAGTGCTGCGGCTTGGTCGGACGACTCGAACACAAATGAGGTGGTCAGGTGAATCGGCACGGCACGTGCGCCAGTGGCGGGGTCGGGCTGGCTGCCTGCATGCAGGGCCAGCGTGTCGAAATGGGGATCGGCGTATCCGGTCATGGTGTTCTCGTTCCTACGGTGTACCAAAATCAGATTGTGGGCTATATTGAAAACCAAGCCAAAGCCATGGCCCTGAGGAGAACACCATGAAAGTCAGCGACATCCTGCGCATCAAAGGCACCACGCTCTACACCACCACGCCTTTGGCACCTCTGGCCGAGGCGGTGCAAACCATGGCCGACCACGACTTGGGCTCCATCTTGGTCATGGACCATGGGGACTTGGTGGGCATCCTCACTTTTCGCGAGGTGATTTTGGCGCTCAATGGCAATGGTGGGGCCTTGGGGCAGGCCACCGTGCGAAGTGCCATGGACGACCACCCCATCACCTGTTCACCCGACACCGAACTCGACGAGGTGCGCCGCATGATGCTCGAGCGCCATGCCCGCTATTTGCCTGTTTTAAACAAGCGCGAACTCATGGGCGTGGTGAGTTTTTACGATGTGGCCAAAGCCGTGGTGGACAGCCAAAACTTCGAGAACCAAATGCTCAAAGCCTATATCCGTGATTGGCCCTCAGAAGAAGAGGGTGCCAAGGCGAATCAATAAACCGCATCATGGTCACCTACATTCAGCGGGACGATTTGCTGGTCCTGAATCAGCAATTCCAGCGTGATGCAATAAGACAGGTTGATGGATACCGAATGCGCACCTTGAAGTCGCCCCGACAAAGCATGCAAGCGAAGCGAAGGGTGGTGTGGGTTGATCTCCAGCAAAGCCAGGGTTTTGGCGTATTGGTTTTTCAGCTCGGGGTGGCGTTTTAAAAAACGCAGAGCACGACGCATGTAGTCGTCGGTGAAGACCAATTGGTAGGGCATACAGCTGTCAGTGACCGACTTTGGTGTCTTGTGCTGTGAGCATGGTTTCCAAGCGTCGCATGTGTGCGGCGGCGGTTTCTTGGATGGCACGTCCCGCAGAAACATCCGCTCTGCTTTGCACCAAGGCCGCTTCGAGTTCGCACTCGCGCAGGTAGTGGTATTGCGCCATTTCCATCACCACAAAACGTTGTGTGCCTCGCACAGAAATGGTAGCTTCGGTTTGATTGGCGAGCGCTTCTTCGATAGCAGCAATGCCGCGCACCTTGATGTCATTGGCGGTAAGTTGGCTCATGATGACTCCTTTAAAAGTACGATTTTAAGTACTATTTGTCATGTTATCAATAGCTTTGTAAATTAGGAGGCCGCATCAAGCCAGCCTCCAATGTCGCTCAGGGATAATCCCCCGCATGAGCGGCAACACCTTCGGCACCCTTTTCGCAGTCACCAACTTTGGTGAATCCCACGGCCCGGCCATTGGCTGCGTGATTGACGGCTGCCCACCGGGCATGGCCTTGAGCGAGGCCGACATTCAGCACGACTTGGACCGCCGCCGTCCTGGCACCAGCCGCCATGTGACCCAACGCCAAGAACCCGACCAGGTGCAAATCCTGAGCGGTGTCTACCAAGGTGTGACCACCGGCGCACCCATTGCCTTGCTGATTCACAACACCGACCAGCGCAGCAAAGACTACAGCGACATCTTGCAAACCTTCAGGCCCGGCCACGCCGACTACACCTACACCCAAAAATACGGTGTGCGCGACCCGCGTGGGGGTGGGCGTTCTTCTGCACGACTCACCGCACCCACCGTCGCAGCTGGCGCTGTCGCCAAAAAATGGCTGAAAGAAAAATACGGCACCCACTTCATCGGTTGCATGACGCAACTCGGCGTTCACCCCATCGCGTTTGAAGACTGGATGCATGTGCCGAACAACCCGTTTTACGCGCCCATTGCCGACGTGGCTCACTTGGAAAGCTATATGGACAGCTTGCGCAAAGCGGGTGACTCCTGCGGCGCTCGCATCCGAGTCGTGGCCAAAGGCATGCCGGTGGGCTTGGGCCAACCGATTTACGACCGGCTTGATGCCGACATTGCCTACGCCATGATGGGTTTGAACGCGGTCAAAGGGGTGGAAATAGGTGCAGGCTTTGCCAGCGTCGCTCAACTGGGCTCGACCCACGGCGACAGCTTGACGCCCGGGGGGTTCAAGAACAACAACGCCGGTGGCGTGTTGGGCGGCATCAGCACGGGGCAAGACTTGGAGGTGAGCATCGCCATCAAGCCCACCAGTTCCATCCTCACGCCGCGTGACAGCATCGACAGCGCGGGCAGTGCCGTGCAGGTGCAAACCAAGGGTCGCCACGACCCTTGCGTGGGCATTCGCGCTACGCCCATTGCAGAAGCATTGCTGGCGCTGGTGGTGATGGACCACGCGCTGCGCCACCGCGCCCAATGCGGCGATGTGGTGATGCCGCTCTCGCCCATTCCTGCGCAGCGCGGCGATTGATCCCATGAACACAGACGCAGCGCCGCGGGTCTCGCGGCGTCAACTGGTGCCGTTTGCCGCACTGTCCGCCAGTTACTTTGCCCACATCGGGTTTTTCAACCCCTATTTGCCTCTGTGGTTGAAACACCTGGGCCTTAGCCTGTGGATGATTGGTTTACTCACCTCCATGCAAGCAGTCACCCGTGTGTTTGCGCCTTACCTGTGGGGGTGGCTGAGCGACCGCAGCGGTGAACGTGTGCCCCTGATGCGTTGGTGTGCAGGCATGGCCTTGTTGTGCTCTATCGGCCTGTTGTTCAGCGATGCACCGTGGTGGTTGGCAGCGGTCTTGTTTTTGATGTTCACCCACACCAGCGCCATGATGCCCATGAGTGAGGCCGCCATGGCGCATTTGGTCAGCCACCAAGGGGCGCTGGATGTGCGCCGCTATGGTCGTATTCGCTTGTGGGGTTCGGTTGGGTTTTTGGTGACGGTGTTTGTGTCAGGCCACTGGTTTGAAGTGCATGGCATGGCTGACTTTCCGATGTGGACGGTGTTGACCTTGTTGGCCATCAACTTAAGCGTATGGAGCTTGCCCAATGTGCGGGAAGAAGCGCCGCATGTCAAAGGCCAAGCCGGGTTTGGCAAAGTGCTGCGCCAACCGCAAACCCTGTGGTTTTTCGCCACCTTGTTTTTCCATGTGCTGTCGCATGTAGCCATCTACACGTTTTTCTCTTTGTACTTGGATGAACTCGGCTATGGCAAAGACATGATTGGCGTGTTGTGGGCGGTGTCTGTCGTGGTTGAAATCATCGGCTTCTTCACCCAGAGTCGCTGGTTGCACTGGCTAAGCTTGCCTGCATGGTTGTGTGTCTGCACCGGCTTGATGAGCCTTCGCATGGGAATGACCGCTTGGTACGGCCAGTGGTTACCGGTGCTGCTGCTGGCGCAGTGCCTGCATGTGTTCACCTTTGCCATTCAACACACGGTGTGCATTGCATGGCTGTCGCAGCATTTCCCAGGGCGCTTGCGCGGTAGGGGGCAGGCTTTGTATGCGGTGATCGGCTATGGCTTCACCGGTGTGCTGGGTGCTTTGGGTGGCGCGGCGCTCAGCACCCATTGGGGCTTGCAAACAGTGTTCATGGCGGCCATTCCCGTGGCTTTGCTGGCTTTGCTGTGCGCCGTGGGCTTGCTCAGGGCCTCAAGACAACAGCCGGCATAACTGAAATATTGCTCAATTTATATCGAAAGCACTTGAAGAAGTAAAAGAAATTGCGTACATCTCGCTAAAGGAGATGTTATGCCTCACCCGCGCATCTTGATCATTGAAGACCACCCATTGATGGCGGACGCCATCGCTGTGTCGGTGCAAAGCTGTTTGCCACAAGCGCAGTGCGTCATGGCGCACCGTCTTCAAACTGCACTTGAATTCTTGTCTTCACCCATCCCTTGGGCTTTGGTCTTGGTCGATTTGAATTTGCCAGACTCCGAGGGACTGCATACTTTGTACGCGGTGTGTGAGTTGCGCAGCCAAGGCGCATTGATGGTGCTCTCTGCCTTGCATGACCCCGAGGTGCAAGAGGCTTGCACCGCCAATGGCGTGGTGTTTATCAACAAAGCTTTGCCTTCCAGTGCTTTTTTGGCGGCATTGCTGCAAGCTTTGCATCAGGTCTTAGGCTCCCAAGCGGCACCTTTGCTGGCGCAGGAAGCGCCAATATCGCATGGTCTGCAAAGTTTGTCGACGCAGCAACGCTTGGTCCTAGCGCAGCTGTCAAAGGGGTGGACCAGTCGCCGCATTGCACATCAATTGCAATTGAGCGAAGCCACCGTCCGCAGCCACACCCGGGAAGTCTTGCGCAAGCTCGGGGTTGAAAACCGCACCCAAGCCAGTCAGTTGTACCTGCAATGGCTACAACAAAAAGCTTCCGATGTTTAAGGTCGTGCTGATTGTCTTGGTGTGGCTAGGATTTGGCTGCGCAACAGCATTAGCGCAGATACCGCAATGGCCAGCGGTTCAAGCGGTCCCAGAGCAGTTACCCACGCAGACACCAGAGGCGATTTGGCAGCGCATAGAACAGGGCCAAGGGCTGGCGCTTACGCGTCCTCACCAAGTCATTGCAGCGTCTTCAGGTCAAGCCTACTGGGCAGGTTTTCGTTTGGGTTCAAGCGATGGTGCAACCAAGCATTGGCTGAGTTTGCAGTCACCTACGCAGGACAAGGCGCAACTGTGGTGGCGCCGCGCCGGTGAATCATGGGTGGCACAGCCGCTGCTGCAAGACACCCGAGCGCTCTCCTTGGGTAGCGGGCATTTGTTTGCAGTTTGGCCTATAGAACTCTCAGACCAGTACAGCACCGAGATCTTGGTGCGCATCGAGGGCGTCAACCGTGTGCAATTTCCCCTTGTGCTGCAAACACCTGCCGAATTTGTGCAGCAGCAACAGTGGCTGTGTTTGTCGATGGGTGCGATATTGGTCGTGCCCTGGGTGGTGGTGTTTTATGTGCTCACCTTGATACGCTCTTTTTACAACCCGTCTTTGCCGATTTTTTTGGCTATGGCGCTGTGTGAAACGATGGGCGCGGTATGGGTCAGCGGTTTGATGAATTGGCTGTTGCCATGGCTGGACCGGTTACAAACCGCATGGGTCGGCAGCGTCTTTTATGGCTTGTTGATGGCATTAAGTGTTCATCACGCAAGGGCTTTTTTACGTACCCCGCAATATGACCCAGCGTATGACAAAGCCCTGCGATGGGGAGCATGGTGCTGGTGGTTGGGCCTGCCTTTGATGGCATGGGTTTATAGCAACTGGATGCGCAGCGCCCTGCTGTACTTGGGTGCTGGACACTCAGTACTGATGTTGATACTGGCGGTGCGCACCTACCGTCGCTATCCACGCTCCTACATCGCCATGTATATCGCTGTTTGGGTGGTTTATTTGCTGTCAGTTGCTGTCTATTGGTTGTTCAGATGGTTTGAATGGCCTTTGATCTCCACCCTGAGCGCACAGTTTGTGCAAGGGGCCATGGTGGCTGCTTTGCTGGGCTGGTCGGGCTGTATGCAAGTTGTGCAACTGCGTCAAGGATTACAGCTTCGACTGCACCGTCACCGAGAACAAAGTCGTTTGTATGCGGCGGCACAGCATGACCTATGGCAACCTTTGCAGAGCATGCAGCTGTATGCCAAATCCTTGTCTGGGACTTCTGGGGAGCAACAAGCGCATTTGCTGCGAGGCATACAACTCGCATCGTTTTATGTCGACGACTTTATGCACAGCTTGCAGCATTTGGCAGACGACAAAACCAAAGCGTTGGACACTGACCAACTCCAAGCGCACACACTCGCCGATTTGCTTCAAAACTTGTTGCAAGAATTCACACTGACGGCAAAGCTGAGCAACGTCAGCTTGCGCAGTCGCATGGGTGCTCAACCGGTGTGGTTGCACCCTCCCACATTGCAACGCATGGTGCGCAATATGCTTTCTAACGCTTTGCGCCATGGCTCAAGCGGCGGGAAAATTTTGCTTGGAACCCGCCGCCAAGCAGACCTGCTTTGGTTGTGGTGTGTCGACAATGGCGACGGCATGTCCCTAGCGCAGTTGGATGCTTGCTTTGAAGCATTTGCTACCCATGGCGAAGCGCATAACCTTCCACAAGGTTTGGGACTAGGTTTGTACAGCATCAAGCAACTGTCGGTGCAAATGAACACACCTGTTCGCTTGCGCAGCCTTTCAGGCAAGGGAACCGCGATTGGCGTGGGCTTGCGGTTAACATCGCCTCGCCCAACTTAACGCAAGGACGCCCTTATGTCAGCCGCTTACATCATTGTCGATACCCTGATCACCAACGATGAAGAGATGGAGAAATACAAACTTTTAGCCAAGCCTTTGGTGGAAAGTTTTGGCGGCGAGTATTTGGCACGCGGCGGGCAGTTGTTGGTGAAAGAAAACCAGTTGTGGTCGCCCACCCGTTTGGTGCTGCTGCGTTTTCCGTCCATGGCACAGGCGCAAACGTTTTATGACTCACCCGCCTACCAAAAGATATTGCCTATCAGCCAAAGTTGTACCCAGCGTACCTTGGTGATGCTCGAAGGCCTCTAGGCCATTGCGCTTTTTAATCTCGCGGGCGAAAGCTAAAGACCAAGCGCGTTGGCACACTGCCATCCACATCGCGCGGCAACATGGCGGTTTTATACAGGCCGTTGACTACCGCGTCATCCCATGCTTTGTTTCCGCTGGGTTTGAGCAAATTCACATCCTCGATTTTGCCGCTGGGACTGCAAGTCACTTCCACTTCAGCGGTGGGATTGCCCACCACGTTTTGCAACAAGTTGTCGGGAAAAGTGATGTTGGGTTTGACTTTGGCGCGTAAGCGGCCGATATAGCTTGCAGACGGGCCACTGGCCTTGGGTGCGACGCCGGTGTCTACTGGCGTGCCGGCAGACCCCGCCATGGATTGCAATCGCTTGACGGCCGCTTGGTGACGTGCCTCGGCTTCTTGTTTTTCTTTTGCTTTAAGTTTGGCTTCTTCTTCCTTCTCAGCTTTGCGTTTGGCTTTTTTATCTTCTTGCGCCTGCTGCAGTTTTTCCTCTACCTGTTTCTTTTTCAATTTATCAATCGCGATTTGCGGATCGACTACAGGTTTGGCTGTTTCTGAAGGCTTGACAGGCGGGGCAACGGGAGAAGGCGGTTCGGGTTGCGGCTCGGGTTCGGGCGTAGGGGGCACATCAGGCTCAGGCGGCAGTTCCGATTTGGGTGCAACCGGTTGGGGTATCGCCGACCACAGCTCTGCTTCCACGCTCATGTCTTGCGGCTGTTGCGACCACAAGGTGCCCCAGTTCAAAGCCAATAACAGCAAAGCATGCACTGCCAATGCCAACACCAGCGCACGGCCTTGTCCGCCATCCGACGTAGGCGCAAATTCCAAGTGGGCTTCGTTAGAACGCATACCGTCTATGTCAATCGTTCAGTTGAACCGACAAACCTACACGTTGAACACCAGCGCGTTGCAAACTGTCCATCAGCTTCACAACATTTTCATAAGCGATTTGTTTGTCGGCACTGATAACGACAGGTGTAGCGGCATTGCCAGCTTGCAGTTGCAAGGTCAGGGCGGCGACGTTGTCCATTGTTGCGGTTTGTTTGACATCGGTGCCAGGCACGTTTGAAGCACTGCGTGACTTGACCATGATGCTGAGCTTTTTATCGATCTCGACCGTGATGACTTGATCAGGGACAGCACTGGCCTTGCCCACCGTGGGAATGTCAATCATGCTGGGCGCCATCAAGGGCGCGGTCACCATGAAGATGATGAGCAGCACCAACATCACATCGATAAAGGGCACCATATTGATATCGCTCATGGTGCGCCGTCGCATGCTGCGGGGTGTGGACGAAGACATGGGGTTAGCCTCGCTTTAGCGTGTCAGTGTGGTGGCTTGTGCGCCCACATTGCGTTGCAAGATATTCGAGAACTCTTCGATGAAGGTTTCCAGTCGGTTAGCTACGCGGTCAATATCGCGAGAGAAACGGTTAAAGGCCAGCACCGCAGGAATAGCTGCAAACAAACCAATGGCAGTAGCAACCAAGGCTTCGGCGATGCCAGGGGCGACCTTGGCTAAGGTGACTTGCTGCATTTGTGCCAAACCGGTGAACGCATGCATGATGCCCCACACCGTACCAAACAAACCGACATAAGGCGATACTGAGCCTACAGACGCCAACATAGACAAGTTAGATTCAATCGCATCCATTTCACGTTGTAGGCTGGCACGCATGGCACGGCGTGCACCGTCCATCAACAAGCCGCTGTCTGTGATGCGTCGTTCTCGCAGTTTTTGGTATTCGCGCATGCCACTGGCAAAAATACGTTCCATGGGGCCTGCCAGCTTAGCGTTTTGCTGGGCTGCGGCAAACAACTCTTGTAAGCTTTTACCCGACCAAAACTCTCGCTCAAACTCATCGTTCAAACGTTGCACATCACTCAGCGACAAGAGCTTGCGAAAAATAGCAGTCCAACTCATCAGAGACACGAACAGCAGCAGGAGCACAACCGCCTGAACAACCCAGCTTGCATCTAACAACAACTGAACAATGGAAAACTCTTGGTTCATATCAAACGCTCCAAAATGGAAGGGGGAATGCGGTCGGGCTTGAGGCTGGCAGCTTGAACCCAGCCAATGCGAATCGTACCTTCGCACAGCAGCACGGGTTCGGTGGCTTGTCGCCAAGCTTGTTGGGTAATCACCAAGCTAGAGCGACCTTTGTTCAGCATGCTGGCGTTGACGGTCAATAAGTCATCAAGCTGAGCGGGTTTGTGGTACTTCAGCTGGGTTTCCACCACCACAAACATGCCGCCCGTGGCTTCGCGCAAGGCTTGTTGTTCGATACCCAAATGGCGCAGCCACTCGGTACGGGCGCGTTCAAAAAACTTTAAATAGTTGGCATAAAACACGATGCCACCCGCATCGGTGTCTTCCCAGTAAACACGCACAGGAAATTCAAAGCTCATGCGGCCGCCAACAGTCGTTGAATGCGTTGTGCCGCCGTGTTCAAGTCTTGCAAAGAAGACGCGGTAGAAAAGCGCACATAGTCACCTGGCGCATGTGTGCCAAAGTCTCGCCCGGGGGTGACCGCCACATGGGCGTGTTGCATCAGGTGCTCGGCAAAGGCCCAGCTGTCTGGCAAGCCAAGGCTGCGGCAAGCGTCGCGGCAATCGGCCCAAGCGTAAAACGCGCCATCGGGCACCACAGGAACCGGCAAACCCATGGCGTTGAGTTGGGGGATGAAGCTGTCTCGTCTGGCTTTGAAGTCTGCACGTCGCTCTTCATAGATGCTCAGGCTCTCGGGTTCAAAGCAAGCCAAGGCGGCGTGTTGTGACACAGTGCTGGGGCAAATAAACAGGTTTTGTGCCAAGCGCTCCATCACGGGCACCAAGGTATCGGGCACCACCAACCACCCCAAGCGCCAACCGGTCATATTGAAGTACTTGGAAAAGCTGTTGATGCTGATGATTTGGTCGTCGATGGCCAAAGCGGTTTGCGCGAAGGTGTCGTCATAGCTTAGCCCTAAGTAAATTTCATCCACCATGGTGATGCCGCCGTGTTGTTGCACCACACCATGGATGGCTTTGAGCTCTGCTGCAGCAACCGATGTGCCCGTAGGGTTTGAGGGAGAGGCCAACAACACACCACGTGTTTGACCCCCCCAGTGGGCTGCTACCTGCGAAGCACTCAGCTGAAAGCGTTGCGCTGCATCGGTGGGAAGCAAAACAGCTTTTCCTTGGGCTGCACTCACAAAATGCCGGTTGCAGGGGTAGCTGGGGTCGGGCATCAGCACCTCGTCACCGTCTTCAATCAAGGCCATGCAGGCTAGCAGTAGTGCCCCCGATGCACCGGCTGTGACCACGATACGACGCGCAGGCACTTGCACCCCAAAGCGCGATCCATACCAAGCACTGATTCTCTCGCGCAGGGTGTCTAAGCCGAGGGCATTGGTGTACTGGGTTTGGCCATTGCGCACAACGCGTTCAGCAGCCGCTTGCACCAAGGGTGGGGCGGTGAAATCGGGTTCGCCAATATTGAGGAACACCATGGGTTGATCGGTGTGCTTGACCTCGGCAGCGATACGTTGCGCCGCTTTGGCCATTTCCATCACATAGAAAGGCTCGATGCGTTGGGCGCGTTGCGTGATGCGCATGCTTATTCGGTAGCGGCAGTAGGCAAGTCGGCTGTAGGCGTTTTGCGATCAGCTTCTACCTCGGTGGCACGCAATTGCAGGGCCAGTTGGTTGAGAACCGCGTTCACGTATTTGTGGCCATCGGTGCCGCCGAACTCTTTGGCCAAATCGATGCATTCATTCAACACCACACGCCATGGAATATCGATGCAATGCTGCAACTCATAAGCACCAATCCAAAGCACCGCATGTTCAATCGGGGAGAGTTCGGTCAACTTGCGGTCCAACATCGGCAGAATCAGCGCATCCAGTGCAGCTGCTTGTTCGGCACAGCCGTGCAGCAGGGCATCGAAATGCACTGCATCTGCTTTATTAAAACCACTCAGATCGCGGGTAAAAATATCGACCTCATCGGCAGGGTTGCCACCCACCATCACTTGGTACAGCGCTTGCAACGCAAAACCACGAGCCCGGGTACGGGCGGCACGGGCACTGGCGCGGCGTAGGTTGTGTTCGGTCATGTCAGGCTTTGCATCAACAGTGCCATTTCCACCGCAACCCGCGCCGCATCGCGGCCCTTATCGGTTTGACGCGCCACGGCTTGGGGCAGGTCTTCGGTGGTCAGAATTGCATTGGCAATCGGTAAGCCATGGTCTAGCGCCAACTGCGTGATGGCAGAACCCGATTCATTGGCCACCAGTTCAAAGTGGTAGGTCTCGCCTCGAATGATGCATCCCAAGGCGATGAGCGCGTCGAAGCGCTGGGTTTGCGCCAAGGCCTGCAAAGCCACAGGCACTTCCAATGCGCCAGGAACTTGTACATGATCAATATGGTTTGTAGGTACCTTGAGAACTTTCAATTCAGCCAAGCAGGCTTGCGCCAAAGCGTTGGTGATCTCGGGGTTAAAGCGTGCTTGCACGATGCCAATGTGCAGGGCGCTACCGTTCATATCGGTACGTGTGGCGCTTAAATCGGGGTGGTGCATTTCATTCCTTGGAGAGGTAGCCGGTGATTTCCAGCCCGTAACCGGTCATGCTAGGCATACGCCTGGGGTTGCCCATGAGGCGCATTTTTTGAACGCCGCAGTCGCGCAATATTTGTGCACCTATGCCATAGGTGCGTAAATCCATGCGCCCACGCTCAGGCGCTTGGGCCGATCGCGCCACGCCTTCAAATTGCGCAAGCAGTCTTTCGCCAGTTTCACCGCAGTTGAGTAAGACCACCACGCCCGTGCCTTCGTTTGCCACTCGCGCTAATGCCGCATCTAAGGTCCACGAGTGCATCACCCGTTGTGGTTCCAGCGCATCCAACACTGACAAAGGTTCGTGCACACGCGCTAACACCGAATGGTCTGCAGACCAAGTGCCGCGTAACAAGGCAATGTGAACGCTGTCACTGGGCAGGTCTTTGTAGGCATGGGCGACGAATTCGCCGTGTGCAGTGGTCATGGGGCGGCTGCTGATTTTTGTCACCAAAGATTCTGTGCGACTGCGGTATTCAATCAAGTCAGCAATGGTGCCGATCTTCAAGCCGTGTTCGGCTGCAAACGCCATCAAGTCGGGTAGGCGCGCCATGGTGCCGTCGTCTTTCATGATTTCGCAAATCACTGCAGCGGGTGAGCAACCTGCCATGGCAGCCAAATCGCAACCCGCTTCGGTATGGCCTGCGCGCATCAGCACACCGCCGTCTACAGCTTGTAAAGGGAAGATATGGCCAGGCTGCACCAAGTCGTTGGCTGTGGCGGTTTTGGCCACGGCCACTTGCACGGTGCGTGCGCGATCAGCCGCAGAGATACCCGTGGTCACACCTTGCGCCGCCTCAATCGAGACGGTGAAAGCGGTGCTGTATACCGTGCCATTGCGCTCCACCATGGGTGGCAACTTTAAATGTTCGCATCGTTCGCGGGTGAGGGTGAGGCAAACCAAGCCACGACCAAAGCGCGCCATGAAATTGATGGCTTCAGGCGTGACATGGTCAGCCGCCAGCACCAAGTCGCCTTCGTTCTCGCGGTCTTCTTCATCGACCAAAATCACCATGCGACCCGCTTTCATGTCGGCCACGATGTCGGCCAAAGGAGAAATAGCAACAGGCTTGAGGGGGCTTGTCATGGGTTTGCTTTCAATGAAGTGTCTAGGCTGAGCATGCGTTCCACATAGCGAGCCACTGTGTCGATTTCGAGGTTCACCGCGCTGCCGGTCTTTAAGTGACCCAGCGAGGTGTTTTCAATGGTGTGAGGAATCAGGTTGATGGACACCATACAACCCTCAGGGCCGTCTTCAACTTGGTTGACAGTCAAACTCACGCCATTGACGGTGATGGAGCCTTTGTAGGCGAGGTACTTGGCAAGAGAGAGCGGTGCCAACACCTGCAAGAGCCAGCTTTCGCCGATTTGTTCGAAGCGACTTACCGAGCCCATGCCATCCACATGTCCCGACACGATATGTCCACCCAGCCTGTCGTTGGCGCGCAGGGCTTTTTCCAAATTGAGTACGGTACCGATATGGTCCAGACCTGCAGTTTTGGCCAGCGACTCGGCTGAAATATCGATGGTGAAAAGGTTTTGCGTGGTGTTGAAACTGGTGACCGTCATGCAAGCGCCGTTGAGGGCGATGCTGTCTCCAAGTCCCACATCATCTAAGTAATGCGCAGGTGTGCTGATCTCAAGGCGTTTGCCATGATCCAAAGAACGACCCAGGTCGTGCACGGCGGCGATGCGCCCCACGCCGGTGATGATGCCGGTGAACATACTGCTATTTTGGCAGATCAGCGAAGGGGTCTGACCAAGACACGCAAATCAGTACCCACAAGCGTGGGGTTGTTGAATACCCATGACCTGGCATCATCGATTTTTTCAAGCAGTGGCAAGGCTGCCATGGGCTGTCCAGTGCCAAGCAAAACAGGAGCGATATAAATCAGTAGTTCATCCACCAAGCCAGCATTCAGCAGCGAGCCGTTGAGCTTGTGTCCAGCTTCGATGTGCACCTCGTTGTAAGCACGTTGCCCCATGTCTTGAACCATGACGCTCAAGTCCACTTTGTGGCCAGCACCTGGCAAATACACCAGCTCGGCACCTTGCCCTTGGAGGGCAGATTCCTTGGTGACATCACGCTCGGCGTGGTAGATCACCACATGCCTGCTGGTATCCCATAAGCGTGCATCCAGCGGGGTTTGCAAACGCGAATCGACCAACAGCAAATGCGGTTGACGAGGGGTGTTAACGCCGCGCACGTTCAACTGGGGGTTGTCTTGCAACACCGTGCCGATGCCAGTGAGCACCGCACAGGCACGAGCGCGCCAATGGTGGCCATCCATGCGAGCAGCCTCGCCGGTGATCCATTGGCTTTGCCCATTCAGCAGAGCGGTTTGGCCGTCTAACGATTGCGCCGATTTCAAGCGCAGCCAAGGTGTGCTGAGCTCCATACGCTTGAAAAAACCAATATTCAGCTCCGTTGCCTCTTGAATGCCCAAACCAACATCGACTTGGATACCTGCTGCGCGCAACCGCGCCAAGCCCAAGCCCGCCACTTTAGGGTTGGGGTCTTGCACGCTGGCCACGACTTTGGCGATACCAGCATGAATCAGGGCATCGCAACACGGGCCGGTGCGACCATGGTGGGCACAAGGCTCTAACGTGACATAAGCAGTCGCACCTTGCACATCATGCCCTCGTGCCTGCGCGTCGCGCAAGGCCATGATTTCGGCATGGGCGAGTCCTGCGGCTTGGGTATGACCCTCGCCCAATACTTCACCACTGGACGAGCAAATCACACACCCAACACGGGGGTTGGGCGTGGTGATGAACAGGGCTTGCTTGGCCAAGGCCAAGGCTTGGTTCATTCGAGCGGTGTCGGTGTCAGACCAAATCATTCGGACGATTATCGGAGTCTTCTGCCAGTCTTACCTTTCCCAGCATTGGGCGGCACTCAATGCGGCGTTTTGCACTCCGCGCTCTCCTGTGTGGCCCAGTGTGAGGCTGCCGCAGGCGTCTTTGGCCTGTGCGCCCAAAGGAATGGCGGTCAAGGTAAAAGATTGGGCTTGGCTTTGCACTTGCAAGCGGTAGCGCAATTCGCTGCTTTGCCACACGCTGTCGGGCAGGCTAGAGGGGTAGTTACCCGAGATACTGGCCGCACGCTCAAGCCAATGTGCGGTTTTGGCCAAGGCGAGTTTGGCCAAGGTGCGCTGACTTTTATATTGGGTATGTTGGTAACTGGGCAGCGCAAGACTGCTGAGTATGGCGATGAGCGCCATGACAAACAGCAACTCGATGAGGGAGAAACCGCCAAGGGTGCTTCTCATGGCGACAAGGGGAGCAGGCGCACCCAGTCCACGGTTGGCAGAGAAGGCAAGGGCCGGCTTGCGTCGTCTGGGTTGGGTTGCCACAAGGCTTGCCAGCCAGACTGTGCACCACCCTCACCGTTTTGTGCCAAGGCAGTGATGCGGTAGATAAAGGCAGAGTCACCTAGGTTGACAGTGGGCAGGGGAAGAATCTCCACCCAATACTTGGCGCTTTGTCCAGAGGGCGATGGGGCGTTTTGTGCTTGGTCAAGCCGTGTCAGCCAAGGCGCGAGCGTTGTGTTGTCTGACCCAAGGGGGCGGCAAATGCCCGATAGACACTCATTAAGCCCCAATCGCGATTGCAACACCTGCCACTGCTGTATGGTGGTTGGAAAAAACGCATGGCTGTCTGAAGAATTTCCCATCTGGTGTCTTCTATCGCCTGGGTCTAGACGAATATCGTCAACGGCCAAGCGCAAGGTGTCCAACGCGCTGTGTTTCAATTGCCAACGCAGACCTGCACTCTGTCCCAATGCTTGTGCCATGGCCAAGTTGCGCCACTGCGCCAACAACAACACACTGCAAAGACAGGAGAGCACCATCACCATGGGCAAGGCTAAACCGCGTTGCACATTCATGGCTTGACGTGGCGCAAAAACGCCACCCCTTGCCACGACAGCGACGGTGAACTCAATGGCTGTCCACTGCTGCAAGAAGGGCTGGCAGGCAGTGCGCCCAAGCCAGGCAGCTTGGTTTGCAAACAGGTTTGCACACCGCGTACCCCTTGCCAATTGGAAACGGCGTTGGCATTGCGCCATTGCATCCGTGGCTCAGTCCCTGGCAGCATTTCTGCATACAGAAACCCCACTTGGTCTATGTTGTCTACCAAAGCTTGGTAGGTGGTGTTGCTGCGAAAACTGTCTTTGCAACTGAGTTCGTTGCGCGGGCTTCGCTTGAATTCATCTTGAATCCAAGGCAAGGTTGAGGCTTGGTGGCCTTGGCAGTCTGAGGGGCTCAGGCTGCTGTGGTGCATCAATGACATAGTGCTGCCAACGCCTTGCAGGCTGAAGGTGGGCGATAACAGCTTGGCTTTGTTTTGTGCGTCAAATTGCAGGGCAGGTGCACCTGCTCGCGCAACCCGCTCTTGCAGCAAGGACAGCGCTGTGTGCAAACGCTCTTGCATATCAGCCCGAGCTTGCATGTGTTGGTGGTTGCTTTGCACCCAAGCAAATGCCGCAAATGCAGCCATGATGACCCACAGGGACAGCACCATGCCAACCAAGCTTTCTACCAAAGTTTGGCCGTGTTGGGATGTGCGAAGACAGCGTGTCATAAAGACCAACTGGTTTGCCAGCAGCGGTGGCGGTTTGGGCAGGCAGTTGGCACAGTAGCGCCAAGGTCCTGCGTTGAATTGTCTGGCCACGCAAACAGCAATTGCACCTTGGCAGAAGCGTTGGTGACCAGTTGGGTTTGCGCCCCGGGCAATCTCAACTGCACTGCTGCTTGCCAAGCGGATAAATCCGATTGCGCCCATTGGCTAGGCGTACAAGCTTGGCTTTTACAGTCTGTATTGGGGGCAATTTGACCCAGTTGCAACTGGTAAGACATTGAAGCTTGCGGAAACAGTTGCATGCGCTCCCACAGTTCTTGGGCTAAGCCAACCGCTGCTTGCATAGCGAGTGCATCCCGCTGCGCTTGCAAAGCCTGCATTTGCATGGCGAGTACACCCAAGCACAGCATATTGAGCACCATTACCCCGGCCAAGGCGTCAAGGGTGGAGAA
>CAMCWS010000023.1 GCA_945882755.1 Bordetella parapertussis
TTTGGTGAGGGTTTGGCAGCCGATGTACGCGGTCCGATTGATGATGCATTGAAAGCACTGCAAGCCCAAGGCGCGACCTTGGTGCCGATTGCGCTGCCCCGCACCTCACTGTCCATTCCGGTGTACTACATCATTGCCCCCGCTGAAGCATCGAGCAACCTCAGTCGCTTTGACGGCGTGAAGTTCGGTCACCGCGCCAAAGACTTCACCGACCTCGCCGACATGTACGAAAAAACCCGCACTGAGGGTTTTGGCGATGAAGTCAAGCGCCGCATCATGATCGGCAGCTATGTGCTGTCGCACGGCTACTACGACGCCTATTATTTGCAAGCGCAAAAAATCCGCCGCATGATCGCCAACGATTTCCAGCGGGCTTTCGCCAGTTGCGATGTCATCGCCTGTCCTGTGGCACCGACAGTGGCGTGGAAGTTGGGTGATAAGTCGGACGACCCACTGGCCAACTACCTGGCCGACATCTTCACCCTGCCCGCCTCACTCGCCGGCTTGCCCGGCATGAGCATCCCCGTGGGTTTGGGCGACGCGGGCATGCCTGTGGGCATGCAACTGATTGGCAACTATTTGCAAGAGGCGAAGTTGCTCAATGTGGCGCATCAGTTTCAATCGGTCACCGATTTCCACAAAGCTTTGCCGAAGGGGGCGTAGAGCATGCCGACCATCAGCATGTTTTACGGCATCCTCATTCGGATGTATTGGAATGATCACGCGCCGCCCAACTTCCATGTGGAATATGGCGAGTACCGCGCACAGTATTTGATAGAAACTTTGGTCTTGAGCCGAGGCCAACTGCCTCGGCGAGCACACGCCTTGGTGCTGGAATGGGCCGCTTTGCACCGCAACGAATTGATGGAGGATTGGGAACTATGCGAATTGAAGCAGCAACCCAAGATGATTTCGCCTTTGGATTGAATCCATGTGCGCCCAACGTGACCTCAGTGAAAGTCATTGAGCACCTGAACTTGCGGGTCGAGTTTGCTGATGGCCTGGTGGGCACGGTGCGGTTTGAGCCTTCGCATTTGAGCGGGGTTTTTGAGGCATTGCGCGACCCTGACTTCTTTTCAAAAGTGACTGTTTTACATGGGACAGTAGCGTGGCCTGGTGAACTCGATATGGCACCAGATGCCATGTACGACGCCATTCGACAGCATCAAGAATGGGTGCTTCAGTGAGCAACAACACATCCCCTTTGGTTCAAAGCTACGAAGTCGTCATCGGCTTCGAGACCCACGCCCAACTCTCCACGCAAAGCAAAATTTTCAGCCGCGCCGCTACCGCGTTTGGCGCCGAACCCAACACCCAAGCTTGCGCGGTGGATCTGGCCTTGCCCGGCACTCTTCCAGTGATGAACAAAGGTGCGGTGGAACGCGCCATTCAGCTGGGTTTGGCTCTGGGTTCGCACATCGCCGATCGCAGCATTTTTGCGCGTAAAAATTATTTCTACCCCGACTTGCCCAAGGGCTACCAGATCAGCCAGTTTGAAATTCCCGTGGTGCAAGGCGGTGAGGTGTCGTTCTTCATGGAGTTGGGCAAAGAGACGGTGCGCAAAACCGTTCGTTTGGTGCGGGCGCATTTGGAAGAGGATGCGGGCAAGTCTTTGCATGAGGACTCAAGCTTGGGTGCGTCCATTGGAAATGGACGGGGTCATAGCGGCATTGACTTGAACCGTGCTGGCACGCCGCTGTTGGAAATCGTCACCGAACCCGACATGCGCAGCAGCACCGAGGCCGTGGCCTATGCCAAAGAGCTGCACAAAATCGTCACCTGGATTGGCATTTGCGACGGCAATATGCAAGAGGGTTCCTTCCGCTGCGACGCCAATGTGTCGGTGCGCAAACCCGGTGCGCCTTTGGGCACCCGGCGTGAAATCAAAAACCTCAACAGCTTCAAGTTCATGCAGCAAGCGATTGACTATGAGGTGCGCTGGCAGATCGAGCAAATTGAAGACGGCCACGCCATCCAACAAGCCACGGTGCTGTTCAACCCTGACACGGGCGAGACCCGCGCCATGCGCACCAAAGAAGACGCCGCCGATTACCGCTATTTCCCCGACCCCGATTTGCCGCCGCTGGTGATTGGCCGCGACTGGGTGGAGCGTGTGAAAAGCGAGATGGCCGAATTGCCCCGCGTGATGGCCGAGCGCTTTGTCACGCAATATGGCTTGCCCGAGTACGACGCCACGCAATTGACGCAAAGCAAGGCGATGGCGGCTTACTTTGAAGCCACCGCCAAAGCTTGCAGACAGCCCAAGTTGGCGAGCAACTGGATCATGGGCGAGGTGTCACGGCGTTTGAATGCGGATGAGTTGAGCATTGAGCAGTCGCCTGTGAGCGCCGCGCAACTCGCGGACCTGATTGGCCGCATCAGCGACAACACCATCAGCAATAACGCAGCGCGTCAGGTGTTTGAAGGCTTGTGGAATGGTGAAGGCGAAGTGGATGCCCTCATCGACGCAAAAGGCTTGAAGCAAATGAACGACTCAGGCGAGTTGGAAAAAATCATCGACGAGGTGCTGGCCGCCAACCCCAAGAACGTGGAAGAGTTCAAGGCGGGTAATGCCAAGGCGTTGAACGGCTTGGTCGGCCCCATCATGAAGGCCAGCAAGGGCAAGGCCAATCCGGCGCAGGTGAATGAGATATTGCTGAAAAAGTTGGGTTAGCCCAGTTCTTTATCCTTGCATTTCGAAAATGTCATATTTAAAAAGCAAGGATGTTTTTCACGCATTGCTCTACCTTTATTCGTGAGCGCCTCAAGCGCCAAAAAGCTTCAACATCTTTGCTACCTCTGGCGTTAATCCCATGGTCTTGAGCTGAACATGGGGATGGGCCGCGGCAAAAACTCGAAAGACCTCATCCACAAACGCCTGCCCAACGGTTTGCACGCCTTCAAAGTCGAGGATGACTGTCTTGAATTGTGTAGCGCGTTCTGTCACCCATTTGGCTTGCGATCGCGAAACGAGTTCGCTGCTGAGCTGTGCCAAGCGAACTGGAATTTCAGTGGTGTGAAAAGCGTCTGCGCCCACCTCGGTTGGTTCGAAGTACTTCAGGTAGACATCGTTGGCCTTGCGTTGGGTTTGTATCGCCAAGTCCATGCGCACCAAGGTCTGCATGGCGCTGGGCTTGAGGCAAGCTTGGGCATTCATCCACGCAAACGGGGGCAGCGCATCCGCTGTATCGTGCGGATCAAAACGCAAGCCACCGGATTCAATGGCAAAGCCGTCCATCATCCGCGAGGATACAAACACACCGATGCCCGAATGTCCTTGCGGCGCAGTTGTGAACTTGCCCTTGGCCAACTCCAACAACGCCAAACGGGTGTCAAACAAATGGGCAGCCTTCGCAATCTTGGCAAAAATGCCCACCCCGTCATCCGCCACAAGCATTTGCAAACGCCCGCCATGCACATGCATGCCCATCGCGACTTGCTGCGCCTGAGCATGGTCCAACACGTTGTTGAGCATTTCCGTGAATGCAATATTGGCAAGGTTGCGCACATTGGCGCTGACATCTTTTAGCAGCGGCGCAAGGTGTTGCTCCCACACCGCCATTTCACCACCTTGCTGGGCGATAGCTTGGACGGGCTGTACGGCCGACCAAAAGCGCATAGCGCCAAGAGAGTAGGTCTGCCGTGTGCCGCTCCCATGGCGCTGCAGATAGCCGGTATCAGCCAACTTCTTAATTCGACGCGAAACCGCCACCCGACTCAAGCCGGTTTGCGCGGTCGCCTCCCCCGCCAAGCCTTCGCCTTGGGCAGCGCAAGCCAAGATGATTGAGTCGTTGAGGTCTAGGGATTGCATCGTGAGCTGATCTTAAAAAGGTCATTATTGTATCTAAATATATACCAAATTGTATCTTAATGACTGTAAAGACGTTAGCACCGGGTGGCTCAGTTTCCATGTGATTTGCGAAAAGCTGCATTGGTGCGGGTTCAATGCCCCCCAACCCAGTTCTCCACCTTCAGCTCTGAATAGGCCGCGAAATCTGACACATTGTTGGTGACCAATGTCACGCCCATGGAAACGGCGTGTGTGGCGATCAATTTGTCCAGCGCATCACGTTGTCTCTCGCGGGTGGCCAAGCGGGCGGGGCCATAGACGGCCGCGGCCGCACCATCAAATGGTGCGGCAGGTACCTCTTGCAAGAAGGCGTCCAAGGCTTTTCGGTTGCGTGCTCGTTGAGTGCCCGAACATGCCACGCCATATTCCAACTCGGCCTGTGTGATAGCGGAAATCACCACATCGCCGACATAACATTGTGCAAACCGTTCTGCCACCTCAGGTGGTTGGTGCTTCATGAGGTAGATGCAGATGTTGGTGTCGAGCATGTATCTGGCCATTAAAGGGCCTCTCGTTCAGCTTGCTCCTGCTCACCGCGGCCAGCTGACATGAAGTTGGGAGAAAAGCTTGAAAGCACCTTCATGACATTGCCCATTCGACGTTGAGCGGGCCGAATACGCAGCTCTTCACCCACGCGCTCAATCACCAGCTCCATGTCGCCGGAAGAAAAAGCGAGCTCTGCAGGGATTCTGACGGCTTGTGAATTGCCGTTTTTGAACAATCGGGTGGTGGCCATACGCCCTTCTGATGTGTGTACGCGTACATCCTAACAGAACTGTTTCCAATTTGGGTGAAGGCACGCTTACAAAATTGTGGTTTTTCCACTCCCTCTCACTATCAACCCCTGCGCCAGATAGTAAGTAGCCAAGACCCACAAACCGGCATAAGGCAAGGGGCTGACAAACTTATCGATGGCCAGCAGGGTGTCAGAGAGCATGAAGCTCACGCTGCCCCAAGCCACCCACACACTCGCCGCCGAGCCCAGGTGCTTGGCGCGGCCCCAAGCCTGTGCGGCCATGGTGGCAATCACCAACACATAAGCAGCAACAGGCACACGCAGTTCGGAGGGCAGGCCGTTTTGGTCCAAGCCCACAAAAATCACTGCGGCTGCAGAAATGGCGATGGCCACCGCACGTCGGCTATGAAGCCACGGCGCATCTTGTCTAAAGAGTTGTATGAAGCTCAGGTGTGCCAGCAAAAACGCCACCAATCCATACACAAACATGCCTTCCCCCATCAGCAGCACATCTCCCGCCAGCGACAAAGCCAAAGCTGCCATCAACCAAGCGCGGCCCTTGGTACCTGCTGACCCTTGCCACGCCGCAAAGATCAAGACCAACAAAGCCAAGGGTTTGGCCCACAGGTATACCTCGCTCCAGCCACAGGCATTGGCAGCAGTCGCCAAGGCGGCGGCTTGCACAAAGGCGCACATGGCGGGACTGAGTCGGTTTTGCAGCATGGCGTTCAAGCCCCACAAACCTGCACTCACCGCCAACACGCAAGTAGCGGCCTCGCCCCACACCATGCCGTCCATGAACCACAAGACGCCAGACGCACAACTGAGCAGCACCACAAACCACAGCATGGCCCATCGCTGCACAGCCGCAGACTGCACGGGCTGAAACGCGGGAAAGTTGTGGATGTCAAAGGCTTTGGCGGGAAAGCGCTGGGCCACATCCGCAGGACGCCAACCAGGGTGGCGAAACCACACCATCAGCTTGTCTCGCCAACGCTTGGCGTGCCAGCTGTCGTGGGCCAAGTCGGTGTAAATCTGCAAGTTGGCCCACAGCGGGTCCCAGCTGTTCAAAGCTTTGCGGCTGCCGTACACACAAGGCTCACGGCTGTCTTCTTCTTGAAAGCTGCCAAACAGACGGTCCCATACCACCCAGATGCCGCCGTAGTTGCGGTCTACATACTTGTCATTCACAGCATGGTGCACACGGTGGTTGGAGGGAGAGCAAAACCAACGGTCAAACCAACCCAAGCGACCAATGTGTTCGGTATGCACCCAGTATTGGTAAAGCAAATCGATCAGCGCGACGATGCCAAACACCACGGGTGGCACACCCAGCAAGGCCATGGGCAGGTAAAACACCCAACTGGTCAATGCACCAGCGCTGCTTTGACGCAGTGCGGTGGACAAGTTGTAGTGCTGGCTTTGGTGGTGAACCGTGTGGCCCGCCCAAAACACCGCCACCTCGTGGCTGCAACGATGGAACCAGTAATAGCAAAAGTCATATAACACCAAAGCCAATAAAGCGCCGTACCAGGTGCTCCACCAAGCGTCATTACGCACCAAGGCCACTTGCTCGAACACCAAGGTGTAAATGCCAATACGTAGCAAACGGGTGAACACCGCGCTGATTTGGCTCAGGATGCCCAGCGAGATGCTGCTGATGGCGTCGTCTAGGCGGTAGGTTTGCGCGGACGCTTGACCTTGTTGAGCCAGCCTCCTGCCCCAAAGCCACTCTATGAATATCAGGCCAAAAAACACTGGCGACGCCAACACAATGATGTAACCCATGGATTTGCCCTGTTAATACAGCAAGGGCGATATTAATGCATCAGATTGCTTCGCTGCGCTCGCAATGACGGGAGGCAGCTCTCAATGACGGAAAGATGTCACTGCGAGGCCGAAGGCCGAAGCAGTCAAGGCTTAGGCCACAAAGCCCATAAACGCAAGGGTTGTTTCAAGCGCCCCGCCACTTCACCGGCGTCTCGGCCTGTACCCATGAAAAAATCCGCACGCACTGCCCCCACGATAGCACTGCCCGTGTCTTGCGCTAACACCAAGCGCGACAAGGCTTGGGTGGGGCCAGGCGACACCAACCACAGCGGCGTGCCATAGGGGATGCTGAGTGGATCGATGGCCACCGAGCGCCCAGCGACCAGCGGTATGCCCTGTGCACCGCGCGGACCCACACTGGGGTCGGCCCCCATGGGCTCTTCTTTGAAAAACACATAACGCGGATTGGTCCAAAGCAATTCTTGGCGACGCTGCGGGTTGCGCTGCAACCACGCCTTGATGCCCGGCCACGAGGCGTCGCGTGTTTCGCCTTTGTCCAGCAACCATCTGCCTACACTTTGGTAGGGCTGATCATTGGACGCGGCAAAGCCCACACGGACGGTGCGTACACTGCCATCGGGCTCGGTGATGCGCAGTCTGCCGGATCCTTGGATGTGCAAAATCAAAGCATCCACTGGGTCGGCCAACCATGCAATCTCGCGGCCACGCAAAGCGTTTTGTGCCGCAGGCAGGCTTTCTATGTCTTGGCGGGTGAACCAAGGCTTGCCATTCCCTGCACCCGGCGGGGTGGCATACAAAGGGGTATTAAAGCCATTGCCTGCCAAACGCTGTGCCTCGAACACCGGTTCATAGTAGGCGGTGAGCAAGCCACTGGTTTCACCTTCCAAAGACTCCAAGCGGTAAGCCTGCAAGCGACTGAGTAACAACAAGCGCTGCTCGGTTTCGCTGGCAATGCTCAGGCGTCGTATATCACTGCACAAGGGGGCGAGCACCGTGCCGCTGACATCGCAATTGGCCAGCAACAATGTCCACACCTCGGCCATGGACTCTTGCGGCCAGCCGGGCAACTCTTCGATGGGCACCGGCACCCAGCGGCTTTTGCTCTCGCCTTTGACCGGTGGCTCAAAACGCGGCGCAGCCTGTGGCACAGTGGGTTGACTGAGCGGCGGGCTGGTCACTGGCGCGGGCTTGACGCTTTCAGGACGCAGCACTGGCGGCGCGGCAGAGGGCGCAGGCAGACTGGTGGGCCTAGGCACCGAAGAAGCGCAGGACACCAGCATGCCTACAATCGCCACGCTCCATGCTGCGCGGTAAGGCAGCGTCCAACCTATCCATACATCTGAAAACATGCTGCTGATTTTGCTTGAATCCCTGGGTGCTGGCTTGCTGCTGGCGTTCATCGTGTGGTGGACCATGTTTCATGGTCGTAACAAAGGCGAACCAGAAGACAAAGAACGCGACAAAGATAACGGCAAAGACTGATCATCCCAGCGGTGAGCGGCGCAGGGGCAACTGCTGTCGGCGCTCGCGCAATTGATCGATAGACAAATCAGCCAGCACACAGGCCTCGCCCTCGTCTTGCACCGCTTGTACCTGACCCCAAGGGTCTACCCACATCGAATGCCCCCAAGTGCGGCGGCCGTTGCTGTGCTTGCCGCCTTGCGCTGCAGCACCTACCCAGGCTAAGTTGTCAATCGCACGCGAGCGTAACAACACTTCCCAGTGGGCAGAGCCGGTGGTGTGTGTGAAGGCGCTGGGTGCGAGCAGCAACTCGGCACCTTGCTGCACCAATTGGCGGTACAGCTGAGGAAAGCGCAGGTCGTAACAGACGCTCAAACCAATGCGCCACGTATGGCCATCTTTGGAAGGCAAATCCATCACCACCGGCGTGTCCCCGGCTTGCAGCACCACGCTTTCGTCGTAGCTTTCGCGGCCATTGTCAAAGCAAAACAAATGGATTTTGTCGTAACGCGCCATGCATTCGCCTTGGGCGTTGTAAACCAAGGTGGTGTTGCGCACATGCGAACTGTCGCCTGGAACAGCAATCGGCAAAGTACCCGCCACCAAGCACACGCCATAGGTCTTGGCCATGGCGGCCAAGCGCCGCTGCATGGGGCCGTCACCATAGGCTTCGGCGATGGCCAATTTGTCGGTGTCGTGCTGACCTAGCAAACAAAAATACTCTGGCAATACAGCCAATTCGGCACCTGCGTGGGCAGCTTGCGCCAGCAAGCGCTCAGCGGTGTCGAGGTTGGTAGCCACATCAGTGGTGGAGACCATTTGCAGCAAAGCGGCTTTCATGGTTTGACTTCCTTTTGTGTAGAGCCATCGACTTTGCTAACCTTGGGGTCTTTCCAAGAGCCCTGTACGCGAAACTCTTGGGTGGTTGATCTGGCCAAGGGCGTCTTCAAAAAATACTGGGTGAGAAAACTGGTCAAACCCACCACGGGGTTGATGATGGTGTAGAGCAAGGTAGCGGTGCCGGTGTTGAGGTCGGGTACCACCACCACTTTGAGATCTTGGGTTTCATGCTCGATATCGGCCTTGCCTTCGAGCATGACCGCGGCTGTCACGCCCTTCATTTGCAAATTGTTGGTGCTGGCAATGCCTTGCTGGATTTGCACGTCGCCACGCACAAAGTCAAAGGTAAATCCCTCACTAAAGACGTCGGAAAAGTCCAAGGTGAGGCGCCGTGGCAAGGCTTGTAAATTGAGCACACCAAACAGCCGCGCAACCCCTGGCTCGGCTTTCAAAAACTGACCCTTGTCGATGTTGACATTGAACTGCCCGCTCATACTTGTGTAGTCGGGCGAGAAAGGCGAACCGGTCCAACCGACCTGCCCAACCATGCGCCCTTTGCCGTTGCGAATCGCGCCTTTGTAGCCCAAGCGCTCCAACAACTCGCCTGAGTTTTGCAGCTGAAAAGTGAAATCAAGTTGGGTACGCTTGGCTTGCAAACGACCCACACCGCCCCATTGGCCTTTGGCCTGAAAACTCGCTTCTGGCAAGGTGAGGTTGAATTTGTTAAGCACCCATTCGCGTCCACCGCCAGCGATGGCACGGCTGAAACCATCGATCTCGGCACGACCCAATTTCAAGCCACGCAGCTCCAAGTTGTCGATGACGATGTCCATGGCGGGTAAATCTTTGGGGGAGTCTGACAAAGTTGCTTCCACATCCTTCACCGCAGCAGGAGGAATCACCAAATTGGCCAGCTTGGCGACCACCTGCGCTGTTTGGTTGTCTTGCGCAGGTTTGTAGTCGATTTGCCCCTGCGCTTCATCGGCTTTGAGTTGGATACGCCATTGCGGACCCTGCTTGTCGGCGCTGGCTTGCACCCGATTGAAGGTTCGACCCAACCAAAGCAATTCATTGGTGCCCACCTCAAATCGGGTAGGAACAAAGGCCATGGCTTGGGGACTGGCAGGCTTAGCAGCTTGGTCTCCCTTGGTTTGGGTGCCGAGCCAGCCGGACAAGGTTTGTTGCCAATCGTCGGCATGGAAGTGTGGCAACTGCACTTGCATCAGCACCGCACCTTCAGGAATGTCTTTGCGCGGTGTCACAGGTCCCAAGGTAATCTGCCCGCGCAAGACCTGCGGCACTTGAGGCGTCATATCGCGCAAATAACTGACGGTGATGAGTTGCCCCAAAGTGAGGGTGCTTTGCTCTAAATGCGCAGTGCCACGCGACTGCGCCACATGCAGCAACTCATTGTCAAAGCGTACCGGCCAAATGGCATCCGCGGGTTTGTTCAAAGGCTCAGGCAAATCCACGCCCATGCCCTGCAAAGAACTGCTGAAAGAAAACTCGGGCACACCTCGGCGCAAGCCCAAGCTGGCAACAAAGGAGGTGCTGCCGCTTAAGTGCGCAGCAAAACCCGAGACCAGCGCAGGCTCGGGCAATTGGCGCAAAGCCTCGGCGCTGACACTGCCTTGCAAACTCAGGCGCGAAGGGCCTGCTGTTGCGATATCGTTGAAACGCAGACCGCCATCAAGGCGAGCATCCCCGCCCAGCCAACGCAGACGCATATTGTTGACCGCCAACCCTGACTCGGTGTAGTTGAGGGTGCCGTGCAATTTGCTAAAGCGCGGCAGCGACGGCTGCCACTGGATATCGTTGCCATTGAGCACCACGCTGCCTTGCACTTTGGCCAAAGCCATGTTTTGCAGTGGAAGATTCAGGCGAAGTTGGTGTTCGGCGGTGCCGGTGGCGCTGACCTGCGTGAACGCTTGATCGGTGATGCTGTTGAGCGGCGAGGTTTTGACCATCTGCGCCACATCGCTCAAATTGCCGCGCATCTGCGTGTTGATGTCCACCACAATATCGCGCAGGTCGGCGATTTGCAAGTCCAACTTGCTCAGGGTTGTGGCCCCTTCTTGCCCGAGGCGAGCGGTTGCGCCCTTGATGAAAAGGCGGTTGCGGTTGATTTGCAACTCACCTGCGGCTTGTTGCACCAGCGGCCAGGCGACTTTGTCGCGTCGCTGTGCCGCACTCATCGAACTGTTGGGGGCGTACTGCATGCTCAAGCCTTGAAACGGCGCTTTGACGGTGAACACGCCCTCGTTGTTGCGGCTGAACGGAAAGCGGTCCAAGGGGCCTTTGAGCTCGATAGCGGCTTGGCTGAAACGACCCGCCAATAAAGCGTCGCGCAAATAGTGGCGGGCTTGTTCATCCATGGCACGCGGCAAATAGCGGTGCAGCGTGGTCGCGTCTAAGCGGGCCACCTTGGCCTGCATATCCAACAGACCCATGTCTTGTTCGCTCGTGCCAGACAACCAACTGCCTTTGGCTTGCGCTTGCAAGTCGGGGTTGTCCATTTGGGCTTGGTGCACTGTCACCGCCCATTGGCTGTCTTTTTTTGCCCAAGAAACATCTGCCGACGCTTCTTTGACGGCCATTTGGTTGGCCTCCCAAATACCACCCATTTCCAAACGACCGCCTGTTTGCTGCCATTGGGCTTTTCCGCCGTGTTCGCTGACCTCCAGGGTGAGTTTCGACGACTGCAGGCCTGGCCACCACAAAGCAGGATCAGGCTTGGCGGCACTGCTCGACGATTGAAGCGTCAAGCCAGTGACCTCGGTTTTGAGGTTGAACTGTGGCGCATCGCTGTGCGCCAAAAACCAACGCACATCGAGTTGCTTGACCTGCCCCTTGGGTTGCGCCAAGGCCAGCCGTGCTTGCCAATGCTCGCCCAAGGGCAAGCGCTGGGCTATGCGCGCAAGCATTTCCAAAGAAAAGCCCTGTAATTGCAGTTCGCCGGCATCGGCCACCTGCTCGCCCTCGTTGCGCCAGGCCACACGACTGTTCCCCAAATTCCATTCTTCGCCATCTTCAAAGCGCAAGGCCAGGTCTTGGCTGCGCAAGTCCTGCCCCAAGCCCTCTAACCAAGCTTGGTGGTGCACACGCCCTTGGACTTGTTGCAGCATCACCGCAGGGGCAGTCGCGTTCGCTTGCCAACGCAGTGACTGCAGATTGACGTCCACGGTTTGCGCCATCACCTTGCCTTGGCGCACCTGCGCCCATACCCGCAACCAACCCTGGCCGGTTTGCAAGCCCTCTCCGAGCACAAAGCTCAGGTAGGGCTGGATGGGTGCGAGGTCGATGTGCGAAAAAGCGGCGTAGACATCGCCATCCCAGGTCTGTATGTCGCTGGCATGGTGGCTGAAAAAGGGCTGGTGAAAACGCCCTTGCAGGCTAAACCGAGCACCCCATTCAGGCGGCGGCGTGGCATCGATACGCCAATCGTGGCTGCGCAAGCCATTGCGTAAAACCACATTGACTTCTTGCAATTCCACCGCAGGCAATAACGCCTTCTGATCAACCCAGCGCAAGCGCCCTCGGTGTACAAATATTTCGGGTTGGCTCCAAAACCAGTCGGCCAAGGCCGAGGGTTGTGCCTGCCCCATGGACAAACCGGCAATGCGCAACAGTCCTTCGCCGTCTCGGGTCACCTCAATCAAGGGGCTGTCAATGTCGACCCGATCCAGCGACAAGGTCAAAAGCGACGTGGGCGAAAGCGACACCAGCACGCGTGGCAGGTGCAACACTTGTTGGTCAGCGGCATCGCGCAGCACAAAGTCGGTGATTTCCAAGGACGGCAGCCAGTCGGTGGAGAGGGTGTCTAGGTTGCCTATGCTGACCTTCACGCCCAAGGCTTGCGAAGCCATGGCTTCGATGTCGCCCTTCCAATCGAGCACACGCGGCACAATCCAAAAATGCAAGGCCAGCGCGGCCACAGCCACCAAACCCCAGGCCGACAAGGCCAACCACCACAGAACCCGCACACACCACGCGTAGCCACGCCACCAAGGCGAGGGCTTGGCAGTGACAATGGGTGAATCTACGGTGTTTGTCATGGCGAAAGAATCATCAGAATTATGACCCGCAAAACCACCTGCATGCATACTGTCCAACCATGACCCTGCCCCCCCCTTTTTCGCAAGGTTCACGTTTGGTGCAACGCCTGCACAGGCGCTATCCCCAAGAACTGGCACTGCTGCCTGCAGGCCAGCCCACAGCAGCGCATTTGCAAACCGCCTATGCCCGTTTACGCCAAGCCTATCCGCAGGTGGCAGACGCGCTGCGCGTGCTGCGCCAGTTGGTGCTGGAGCGACTGGTGGTGCTGGACTGCGATCAACAAGCACCTCTGAACACCGTCATGCAAAGCATGACCGCACTGGCTGAATTTTGCTTAGGCGAAGCTTTGCAAGAAGCCTTGGCCCGTGTTGATCTGCGCCATGGCGCACCCATGACAGCCCAAGGTACACGAGCTGAACTTTGGGTCGTCGGCATGGGCAAACTGGGCGCGGGTGAACTGAATGTCTCCAGTGATATCGATTTGGTCTATGTGTTCGATGAAGAAGGGCAGACCCAAGGTATCGAAGGGGGTCGCGGCGTGGTTAGCAACCACAGCTACTTTGACAAAGTGGTCAAACAGCTTTACGCCTTGATTGGCGAGACCACCGAGCATGGTCAAGTCTTTCGCATGGACTTGGCCCTGCGCCCCAACGGCGAGTCGGGCCACAGCGTGGTGTCGCTTGACGCCTTGGAAGAGTATTTCCAAGTGCAGGGCCGTGAATGGGAGCGTTTGGCATGGCTGAAAGCGCGGGTGGTGGCGCCTGCGACCTGCATCGATCAGGTCAAGGCTTTGCGCGAGGTGGTCACGCCTTTTGTGTTTCGCCGCTACCTCGATTACAACGTGTTTGAGGCTTTACGGGTGCTGCACCAGCAAATTCGAGCGCAGTCGCAGCGTCTGAGCGCAGGGCGGCCCGAACGCGCCAACGATGTCAAGCTCGGTCGTGGTGGTATCCGAGAAATTGAATTCACCGTGCAACTGCTGCAAGTGGTGCGCGGCGGGCAGTTTCCCGAGTTGCGCCAACGCGCAACGCTGGACACGCTGGCCAGCCTGGTGCAAGCCCGCTTGATGCCCGCCGACACAGCGCAGGCACTGCACGAGGCTTATGTGTTTTTGCGCCGTGTGGAACACCGCATTCAATACTTGGACGACCAACAAACCCACCGCCTGCCCAGCGACCCTGCCGATTTGCAATGGATTGCCCACACCTTGGGGCTGGCTGGCAGCGACGACTTATTAACAGTGTTGCAGCAACACCGCGATCGCGTTGCCCAAGAGTTTGAGCGCTTGTTGGGCCAAGGTGAACCCTCACAGGCCGATACGGCCAACTCACCTGCGCCAGTAAGCCACGACTGGGCGGGTGTGCTGGAAGGCTTATCCCCCCAGTTCCGAGAGCGCATGGCGGCTTGGCCGGCTTTGCCGCGGGTGCTGGCCGTGCGCGAGGACGCCCGTGAGCGACTGCTGCGTTTGGTGCAACGCACCCAAAGTTGGCTTGACCAAGGCATCATCAACAAAGAGGCTGCGCTGCGCTGGAGCGACTGGATGGAGCCCTTGCTGCGGCGCGAAACCTATTTGGCCTTGCTGCTTGAGCGCCCGCAGGTACACCAACAGTTGCTGCGGTTGCTGGGCTCGGCACGCTGGGCGGCGCGCTATTTGCGCACCCACCCAGGGGTGATAGACGAGTTGGCCAACCCCGAGGTGTTGGATGAACGCTTTGATGCCACGCAGCTGCGCCGCCATTTGCAAGCCCGCCACGATGCTCTTGCCAGCCAAGGCGCGGATGACGAGGAAAGCCTGCTCAATGTGCTGCGCCGCGCCCACCACGGTGAAACCTTGCTGACACTGGCGCGGGATGTAGAGGGTCGTTTGAGCGTGGAGCAAGTGGCGGACGATTTGAGTTTGTTGGCAGACACCTTGGTCGAGGTGGCAGCCTTGTGGGTTTGGTCACGCCTGAAAACACGCCACCGTGAACTGCCTTGTTTTGCGGTTCTGGGTTATGGCAAATGGGGGGGGAAAGAGCTGGGCTATGGCAGCGACCTCGATATCGTTTTTGTCTACCAAGACGAACACCCCCAAGCGGGGGAGATCTACGCGGGGTTTGCGCGCAAGCTGATTCAGTGGCTGACCATCAAAACCGGCGAAGGCGATGTGTACGAAATTGACACCGCATTGCGGCCCAATGGCAACGCCGGTTTGTTGGTGAGTTCGTGGGAGTCGTTTGCCGACTACCAACGCCAGCGTGGCTCCAACACCGCTTGGGTCTGGGAACACCAAGCCATGACACGTGCGCGGTTTTGCGTGGGCGACGAGCAGCTGCGCCAGCCGTTTGAAGAAGTCCGCCGTGAAGTTTTGTGCGCCCCACGCGACCCGCAAGCGCTGGCGCTGGAAGTGGCGGCCATGCGCGACAAAATGCTTGCTGCCCAAACCCTCACGCCAGAAGTATTCGACTTCAAACACAGCCCTGGGGGCATGATTGACGCCGAGTTTGCGGTGCAGTTTTTGGTGTTGGCCCATGCCGGCCAATACCCCCTGCTGGCAGACAACGTCGGCAATATCGCGTTGCTAGAACACGCCGAATCGGTGGGCTTGCTACCCCCTGGCATGGGGCAAGCCGCAGCCGATGCTTACCGCGTTCTACGCCACTGGCAACACCTTGCGCGCTTGGACGAGGCACCAGCACAGTTGCCACTTAAAGAAGTGCAGCAACAACAAGAGGCTATTGGGGCTTTGTGGCGCTTTGTATTTTTGTGACCAAGGCGCTGGTGGAGTAGCCGCTGACAAAAGGAATGGACACGGCATGTCCACCCCAGCTGCGCACGGTCGCGGTCTCTTGCAAGATTTCCATGTCGTAGTCCCCGCCTTTGACATACACGTCGGGACGCAACAGCTCGATCAGTTGCACCGGCGTGTCTTCGTCAAACCAAGTCACCAAGCTGACCGAGGCCAGCGCGGCCAGCAACAAGGCTCTGTCTTGCTGAGCGTTCAAGGGGCGCTCAGGCCCTTTGCCCAAGCGCTTGGCAGACGCGTCGGTATTGACACCCACCACCAAGCTCGCCCCCAAGGCGCGTGCCTGCTCTAAGTAGGTGGCGTGGCCACGGTGCAAAACATCGAAAACGCCATTGGTGAACACCACCGGCCCCAAGTGACGCAGCGCCTGCAGCCGCGCCAAGGCTTTGTCAGCCTCGCACACTTTGTTGGCAAAACCCAGGGTTTGGCTCATGGTTTACGCTTGCGCCAACGCTGCACCTGCACCTCGATTTGCGCCAAATCGGCAATCACCGTGATGCCCGCAGGTGGGCGACGCTGCAACACGGGTGCGCGACCACCGGCCCAAATCTCGACTTGCGCTGGCAAGAGTCGGCGCAACTCGGCCAAGCCATCCAGCACATGGTTGGGGTTTTGGCTGATGCTAAAGCTCAGCGCCACGATATCGGGTTGATGCACCTGAGCGGCTTTGGCGATATCGCTCAAGGGTGTTTTCACTCCCATGGGCAGGCAGTGACAGCCTTGCGAGGTCAAGAGACTCTCAGCCATGAGCAAGCCCACCGCATGCTCTTCTTGCGGAAAAGTGGTGAGCAACACGCGGGGTTGGCGTTGCAGGGCATGGCTGCTGAGTTGGTGAATGGCTTGGCGCAGCACGCCGGTGGCGCACTCGGTGAACATATGCTCTTCAAACACTTGGATTTCGGCGCGCATCCAAGCATCACCCACCATGGTGGTCAAAGGTGCGAGCAGTTCGATGATGAAGCGATTGACCCCTAAGCTGGCCACAGTTTGGTGTAAATGGCTACGCAAGCCATCAATATCTTGGGCACGCAACAAGCCCATGGCCTGGTCGAGCAGTTGACCCACACCGTCTTTGCCACGCGCAAGGGCCATGGGGCCGGCAGTCAATGCCTCGGTGATGCTTTGCAATTGCTCGACAGACAGGGCCACGACTTGACCTGGGCGGTGACCGGCATCCAGTAAACGTTTGATGATGCGCAGTTTTTCCACTTGCGCCAAGGGGTAGCTGCGTTCGCCAAAGCTGTCTCGTCCTGGCTGGGGAAAGCCATAGCGACGCTCCCACACGCGCAATGTATCCTTGCCTATGCCCGTGTCCCGCTCGACAGCGGCTATCGAAAAATGAAGGTTTTTCGACTCGCCTTCGCTCAAATCCATAGGGTTATTTTCTTAAAAACATACTGCTAAGCACATATGTCATAGACAATAGCATAAAACCTCTTGGGAACACCTCCATGCAAACACTGCTTAAACCGTTTTTTAAAACCCTCTTCTTGGCTGCCTTGTCTGTGGCTCCCGCGGTTTGGGCAGCCGACCCCAAGCCTGCAACCCCCACCAGTTCCAGCGCTCAGTGCCCGACACTGCTGCGCCACACCGTTGAACGCTTGCAAGACGAAAAGCCCCAAAACCTTTGCCAGTACGCGGGTCAGGTGGTGGTGGTGGTCAACACCGCCAGCTACTGCGGCTTTACGCCACAGTACAAATCGCTAGAAGCCCTGTACGACAAGTACAAAGACAAAGGCTTGGTGGTGCTGGGCTTCCCCTCCAACGATTTTTCCCAAGAGCCTGGCAACAACCAGAAAATTGCTGACTTTTGCGAAAACACCTATGGCGTGAAGTTCCCCATGTTCAGCAAAACCACAGTGCGCGGCAGTGACGCCTCACCTTTGTTCAAACAACTCACCCAAGCAACAGATACCGCTCCCAAGTGGAACTTTTACAAATACCTTGTTAGCCGGGACGGCAAACAGGTCAAAAGCTACAACAGCACCACCGACCCCATGGACAAAGCCTTTTTGGCCGAGGTTGAGAAACAGCTGAGCACACGAGTGAACTGATGCGCCAACGGGTAGCGGTGATCGGCTCAGGCATCGCTGGTTTGTCAGCTGCCCACCATTTAAACAACCATGTGGACCTCAGCTTGTTCGAGGCTGGCAGTTACTTTGGCGGCCACACCCACACGGTAGACGTGACTTTGCCGAGCCCCCAAGGCACGGTCACCCACGGCGTGGACACTGGCTTTTTGGTTTACAACCAACGCACCTACCCAGGGCTGATCAGCTTGTTTGAAAGCCTCGACATCCGCACCGCCGCTTCGGACATGTCGTTTTCGGTGCAAGCGCACTGGGACGACACAGGCAAGGTGTTGGAGTGGAATGGCGCCAACTTGAACAGCGTGTTTGCCCAACGCAGCAACCTTTTGCGTCCGCGCTTTTGGGGCTTGCTCAGAGACATCATGCGGTTTAACCAGCTGGCCACCGACTTGGCCCAAAGTGGGCAAGCAGACGCTTTGACGCAACCTTTGCAACAGTTTTTGGATGAACACCGCTTTGGCAGCGCATTTCGCCAAGGCTATTTGCTGCCCATGCTCGGCTGCATCTGGAGTTGCCCGACCACCCAAATGCTGCAGTTTCCGGTGGCCACCATGGTGCGCTTTTGTGACAACCATGGCTTGCTGCAAGTCAACAACCGCCCGCCGTGGTTCACGGTGGCAGGGGGTGCCAAGCACTATGTCCAAGCCATCACCGACCGCATCAGCGACAAACGCTTGAACACCCCTGTGCTGGGCATTGCCCGCGACGCGCAGGGCGTGCAGATTCGCACCGCCCAAGGCGTCGAACGTTTCGACCAGGTGGTGTTGGCTACCCATGCCGACCAATCGCTGGCTTTGTTAGAGCGTCCCAGCATCGATGAACAGGCTTTGCTGGGCGCGATCCGCTTTCAAGCCAACCGCGCGGTCTTGCACACCGACACCCGCGTCATGCCCCAGCGGCGCTTGGCTTGGGCCGCATGGAATTACCAACGCACCCAAGACTACAGCGAAAGCGCTCGCGTTTGTTTGCACTATTGGCTCAACCGACTGCAACCCCTGCCATTCAAGCAAGACGTGATCGTCTCGCTTAACCCCGCCTCGCCGATTGACCCCGCCACGATTTTGGGCAGCTACGACTACGACCACCCGGTGTTCGATTTGCCAGCTATTGCAGCCCAAAACCAGTTGCCGCGTTTGCAGGGCCAACAGCGCACCTGGTATGCCGGTGCTTGGATGCGCTTTGGCTTTCATGAAGACGGCTACCAAGCCGGCTTGGCAGCGGCGAAAAGCTTGCTGGCCCAACACACCCACCCGCAAGAGGCTTTGGCGTGAGCTCTGCTCAGCCGCTCATCGGTTTTGGCCAAGTTCGCCACAGCCGTGCGCGGCCTCGCCGCCACGCATTTGCCTACCCCACTTGGTTTTTGCTGCTGCCCATGCGTAGCTTGGCAAAGCAGCCCGCTGCTGGATTGGCGCTGAACCGGCGTGCAGCCATTTCTTTTCACGATGCTGACCACGGCGATGGTCGATCGGTCGCGCAAGGCGGCGCACTGGCTTGGCTGGATGAATTGCTACAAAGCCAAAACATTCATGACGCGCAAGGCGAGGTGTGGCTGCACTGCTATGCACGGGTGTGGGGCTATGCCTTCAAACCGGTCAGCTTTTGGTATTGCCACCGCAGCGACAACAGCTTGGCTGCCATCGTGGTGGAAGTGAACAACACTTTTGGCGAACGCCATTGTTATGTCTTGCCCCAACCCCATTACGGTCAAACCCTGCACGCCGACAAGGTGTTTCATGTGTCGCCCTTTTGCCATGTGCAAGGTCGCTATGACTTTCGCTTCATGCGTGCCGAGCGTGAGGGTGAGTTCAAAACCGTGGTGCGCATCGACCACCGCGATGCCGACGGGCTGCTCATCAGCACCAGCGTGAGCGGCAAGTTACAACCCCTGACTGCCCAATCGCTGCGCCAAGCGCTGTGGCGCTATCCTTTGCAAAGTTTTGGGGTGATTGCCCGCATCCATTGGCAAGCGTTGGGCCTGTGGCTCAAGCGTGTCCCCTTTGTGCGCAAACCCCCGCCCCCTGCAGAATTTGCCACCCGTGGCGGTCTGTGAATTTCGATTGATTTTTTGCCTGCGATTTGACCCATGTCTACCCTGCCTTCCACCCAACACTCCTCCTCTGCTGTCTTGACCCACAACGTGCCCATGGCAGCGCAGCGTGCCTTGCGAATGCTCGGTTCTTTGAGCGTAGGTGGATTGGGTGTGGAACTGCCCGATCAGCGTCAAATGACATTTGGATCCTCTCAAAGCGGCCCACAAGCCAGCATCCGCATCCACGACTGGGCGGTATTTGCTGCGGCCATGCGCTCAGGCGACATTGGTTTTGCTGAAAGCTACATTGCCGGTGATTGGGATACGCCCGACCTCACCACCTTGTTGCAACTGCTGGTGGCCAACCGTCGCCCTATGGACGATTTGATTTTTGGCACTTGGTGGGGGCGCTTGGCCTACCAAATACGCCACTGGATGCGGCGCAACACCAAAAAGAACAGCAGCAAAAACATCCATGCCCACTACGACTTGGGCAACGGTTTTTACAGCCAATGGCTAGACCCCAGCATGTCTTATTCCTCGGCATGGTTTGACAACGACCCAAGCCAAGACCTGCAAACCGCGCAACACGCCAAGGTGCGCCGTGCCTTGCGCATGGCCGGTGTAGAAGCGGGAGCGGGTCAGCGCGTATTAGAGATTGGTTGTGGCTGGGGCGGCTTGGCAGAAATTGCCGCTCGCGAATTTGGGGCCAAGGTAACGGGCATCACCCTCAGCCCCTCGCAGCTGGCCTATGCCAGCGAACGCCTAGGCGCACAAGCCATCCATGCCGACTTGCGCTTGCAAGACTACCGCGATACCAACGACGGTCCTTATGACGCGATTTGCTCGATTGAAATGATCGAAGCCGTGGGGCGTGCCTATTGGCCCACCTATTTCCAAACCATCGCACGTTTGCTCAAACCCGGGGGTCAGGCCTGCATCCAAAGCATTGTGATCGACGACGCCTTGTTTGAGCGCTATGCCTTGGGTACGGACTTTATTCAGCAATATATTTTTCCAGGCGGCTTCTTGCCCAGCAGCAGCGAGTTCAAGGCGCAAGCGCAAGCGGCGGGCTTGCAAGTCGTCGACAGTTTTGCCTTTGGCCAAGACTACGCCGAAACCTTAAAGCGTTGGCGCGAAACCTATGTGCAAGCTTTGCCGCGCATGAACGACCTGGGCTTTGACCAACGCTTTGAGCGCACCTGGGTGTTTTACTTGGCTTATTGCGAAGCCGCGTTTTTAGAGCGCAACACCGACGTGGTGCAGTTCACTTTGCGCAAACCTGCATGACCGCTGCCACTGGCAACCCGCTGAGTGCCTGGGCCTTGGTGCGTTTGGGGCTGCCTGCGCTACCGCTGGCTTTTGTGGCGCTGCCTTTGTATGTGCTGTGGCCGCATTACTTTGCCAGCCAGTTCGGCGTGTCGCTTTCCTTGATCGGCGGCTTGCTGTTGTTGGCCAGGGCCTTGGACGCCCTGATCGACCCCAGCATTGGCCACTGGTTAGACAAGCTTTATGCACACAGCCCCAAGAGTGTATTGCGCCGGGCTTGGCTGGCAGCGCTTTTGCTGGCCCTGAGTTTTGTCGGTTTGTTTTTCCCGCAATGGCTGCTTGGGCGCAGCGTGGGGCAAGCCGATTTGCTGCTGTTGGTCGGCGCCTTGTTACTGGTTTGTTATCTGAGCTACAGCGTCCTCACCATAGCGCTGCAAGCTTGGGGTGCACGCATGGGTGGGGACAGCTTGGCGCGAAGCCGCTTGGTGGGTTGGCGTGAAGGCTTGGGACTGGCGGGTGTGATCTTGGCTTCCTTGGTGTCTGGCTTGGCTGGGATCGCTGAACTGGTAGCGGTGTTTGTCGGTGTGCTGATTTTGGCCATGCTGTCATGGAGTGGAGCCGTGCAGCCCGCCCCCAGCCCTGACACGCCCAACATCCGTTGGTGGTCTTCGCTTTGGCAGCCTTGGCAAGACAGAGCGTTTCTTCGCTTGCTGGGTGTGTTCATGGTCAATGGCATCGCTTCAGCCATTCCGGCCACCTTGATCGTATTTTTTGTGCAAGACCGCCTGCAACTTGGCGCTGAGATGCAGGCGCAGTTTTTGGGCACTTACTTTGTTGCGGCGGCTGTGTCTATGCCGCTGTGGCTGCGATTAATTGCGCGTTTTGGGCTGCGCTCTTGCTGGGCTGCTGGTATGGCCTTGGCCATTGCGGTGTTTATCTGGTCGTTGGCGCTGGGCGCAGGAGACGTGTGGGGCTACACCGTCATTTGTGCGCTCTCAGGACTTGCGTTGGGCGCAGATTTGATCGCGCCTGGCGCGTTGCTCAACGGCGTGCTGCAAACTGAAAATCAGCAACACCCCCACGCGGGTGCCTACTTTGGCTGGTGGCAAGTCGCTACCAAGCTGAACTTGGCACTCGCCGCTGGTGTCGCCCTGCCTTTGCTAGAGTGGCTGGGCTACACCCCTGGCGCACAAGACGCCCCCGCCTTGGCAGCGCTCAGTTGGTCGTATGCCTTGCTGCCCTGTGCTTTGAAATGTCTGGCGCTGCTGTTGTTGCGCAAAGCGTCTCGTGTATCGCTTAAATAAGGAGTCTGTATGAAACGCCGCTTATGGTTATCCGCTGCCGCCGCCACCGCCTTGGGTGCGAGCGGCTGTGCTGGCCCGTCCATCAACGACTATGCCCAAGAAAAGCCCATACTGGACTTGAAAACCTATTTCAATGGCGTGATCGACGCCTGGGGCGTGTTCACCGATCGCTCGGGGCGTGTGGTGAAACGCTTCACCGTGGTGATGAACTGCAGTTGGAACGGCGAGCAAGGTGTGCTGGATGAAGACTTTGTCTACTCAGACGGCAGCACCCAAAAACGCATTTGGAAACTGCAACACCTTGGCAACGGTAACTACAGCGGTGCAGCCGATGATGTGGTGGGGCTAGCCAATGGCGCGACCCGAGGCAACACCTTTCGCTGGGGCTACACCTTGGCTTTGCCCGTAGACGGTCGTGTCTGGGAGGTGCAATTCGATGACTGGATGTACCTGATGAACGATCGCGTGATGCTCAACAAAGCCAGCATGTCCAAGTTTGGCGTGTTTTTGGGTGAGGTCACCTTGTCGTTCACCAAGCGGGCTTGAGCATGGCGTGGCTCAGCCCTTTCAACACACCGCTGAATGACTGGCGTGGTCGCAGCGTGTGGTTGGTGGGCGCGTCCAGCGGCATTGGTTTGGCTTGCGCCAAAGCCTTACACGCACAGGGTGCCAAGGTATGCGTGTCGGCACGTCAAGCGGATTTGCTGCAACAGTTTGCAGACCAACACCCTGGCAGCACGGCCCTGCCTTTGGATGTCACCGACAAACTGGCCATGCAAGCCGCTGCACAACACCTCAGCGCGGCACAAGGTTTGGATGTGGTGGTGTATTGCGCCGGTGTCTACCAACCCCAACGCGCCACCGAATACAACCTGGCCAGCATGGAACAGCACATGGCGGTGAACTACCACGGCGCTTTGTTTTTGCTTGACGCTGTCTTACCCGTGTTGTTGCCCCAAGGCAAGGGCCACCTGAGCTTGGTCTCCAGCGTCGCCGGTTACCGCGGCTTGCCGCAAAGCTTGGCCTACGGTCCTAGCAAAGCCGCACTCACCCATTTGGCCGAGGCCTTGTATTTGGATTTGCAAGACAGCGGCATTGGCGTGAGCGTGATCAACCCGGGCTTTGTTGAGACACCGCTCACCGCGCAAAACCAGTTCACCATGCCTGCACTCATTACGTCGGATGAAGCGGCACAACACATCTTGAAGGGTTGGCGAGACGGTTTGTTTGAAATTCACTTTCCCAAGCGCTTCACACGTTGGTTGCAGTTGCTGCGCATCCTCCCCTACCGCTGGTATTTTTCATTGGTGCGACGCGCCACAGGTTTGTGAACATGAACGCTGCTTCTTTGAACAACACGGTAGACGCTTTGGTGGTGGCTTTTGAGAGCCTCAGTCCCGACACAGTGAAAGCCTTAGGCCACTGGTATGCGGCCGATGCGCGTTTCAAAGACCCGTTCAAAGAGGTGCAGGGGGTAGCGGCGATTGAGGCCATTTTTGAGCACATGTTTGACAGCCTGCACGAGCCGCGCTTTGTGGTGACCGAGCGGATTGTGCAAGGCTCGCAATGCTTTTTGGTGTGGGACTTTGTGTTTCGCTTCAAAACCATGGACAGCCAAACCGTGCAGTGCATACGCGGCGGCTCACACCTGCAGTTTGCGCCTCACACCGATGGCGCTTGGCGCATTACTTTGCACCGCGATTACTGGGATGCCGCTGAAGAGCTGTACGAAAAATTCCCGTTGGTGGGCGGCTTGATGCGCTGGCTGAAAAAACGAGTGAACGCTTAAACGTCACTGCGAGCCATATCGCGTCACTGCGAGGCCGTAGGCCGAAGCAGTCACTGGTTTGCTTCGTCAGTTTGCTTCGTCAGTTTGCTTCGTCGCTGCGCTCCTCGCAATGACAGCTCCTCGCAATGACGGGTAGGCTCTGGTTAGGGCTGGGTATCGATGAAGCTTTGGCGCTGCATGAGTTTTT
>CAMCWS010000024.1 GCA_945882755.1 Bordetella parapertussis
CCAATCCAACTGCAAAGCTCATTCACTACACACTTGGCACGCCATGTTTCAGTGAATATGCAAAATCAGAAATGTCTGAAATCTGGCATTCTGCATTTGATTTGTCAATGAGTGGGTACATGAAAAGATTTATTTAAACATAAAATGAGTAAATCAGCAAATCTTAAGTCCAAGGCTAAAGTTTTGGCGCTGTTTAATCAAGGATATGATTATCACAAGCATGGGCAACTAAACCAAGCATGGCAAATTTATCGGCAAGTATTGCAATTACAACCAGAGCATTTTGATGCGCTATATATGTTAGGTTTAATTGCTTTTAATAATCAAAAATTTGAGTTGACGGTTGACTTATTGGGTAAAGTAATTAAGCTAAACGGCAACCATGCTGACGCACTTTATAACCATGGTGTCGCGCTACAAAAATTAAATCGAATGGAGGAAGCTGTAATTAGTTTTGATAAAGTTATAGAGCTCAACCCTAACGACTATGAGGCATTTTTTAGTCGAGGGAATGTGCTACTAGAATTAAAATTTTTTGATAAAGCATTAGATAATTATATTCAAACTTTAAAAATTAAACCTGACTATGCAAAGGCGTATTACGCTTGCGGACTCTCTTACCAAAAGCTTATGCGCTTAAATGAAGCACTAACCAGCTATGGTTGTGCTATTGAAATAGATTCAAATTACTTTAATGCTTACAACAACCGAGGGGGGGTACTGCATGAACTAAATCGTTTTGATGAAGCATTAATTGACTTTGATAAAGCCATTGAACTTAATCCTTTTGATCCTGAGGTATTGTGCAATCGTGGAATAACTCTACAAGAATTAAATAGTTTACAAGAATCTATAGCGAGTTATGACCGTGCTATAAAAATTAACCCTGAATACGCAGACGCCTACCTTCAACGTGGTATTACATTCCAAAAGTTCAGCTATTTTGAGGAAGCTCTTCTTAGTTTTGAGCGCGCTATTGAAATAAATCCTGATTATGCGCAAGCTTACTCTAACCGTGGAAATGCCCTTGTCGAATTAAATCGCTTAGATGAGGCATTAGCTGACTATGAAAAAGCTATTGAGATAAATCCTAATTTTGCAGAAGCATATTACAATCGTGGTAATGCATTAAAAGATTTAAATCGCTTAGATGAGGCAATTGCCAGTTACGATAAAGCAATTGAAATTAATCCTAATTATGCTGAAGCCTACTCTAACCGCGGTGTTACTCTAAGCGGGTTAAATCGTCTACACGAGGCAATTACTAGTAATGACAAAGCAATTGAAATAAAACCTGATTATGCTGAAGCCTACTCTAACCGCGGTGTCGCTCTTCAAGAGTTAAGGCGCATAGACGAAGCAATAAATCATTTTGATAAAGCAATTTCTCTAGACCCTGAAAATGCTGAGGCGAACCATAATAAGTCGTTAATTTTATTACTGAGAGGTGAATTTAAAAAAGGTTGGGAGTTGTATAAGTGGCGATGGGGAATTAGTGCAAGCTCTACTGAAAGATTCCATACCAAAATTCCCCATTGGGATGGGATAAATGCTGATAAGTCGCTCAATATATTTTTGTGGGCTGAGCAGGGTATTGGGGATGAAATATTCTATTTCGGGATGCTTAAAAATTTCTTCAAAATTGATTCAAGGGTTATAATTTCTTCAGATAAAAGATTGCATGGAATTTTTAAAAGATCAATGCCTGAGGTGGAATTTATCGATAGAAAAAAAATTGATACAGAATTCATTGAAAGTACAATTGACTTTCAAGCCCCTATGGGCGATTTAGGGTATTTTTATTCAGTAAATAAAATTTTTGATGCAAATCAACACAAACCTTTTTTGCATGTTCATAATTTTAGTGGCGTTGGTGTTAAAAAAAGAAACCATGTTTTTAATGGTAAAATTCTTTGTGGCTTATCTTGGAAAAGTGCTAATAAAAATATTGGATTGTCCAAAAGTCTTAATTTGATTGAGCTTGCCCCGCTACTACTAATTGAGAATATTGAATTTGTATCATTGCAATATGGTTCAACGAAAGATGAAATTGAATATATCAAAAAAAGTATTGGGATAAACATCCATACAATTGATGAGTTAGATATTTATAACGACATTGATGGCTTGTTGTCATTGATTTCTGATTGTGATTTTGTAATTACTACCAGTAACATAACAGCTCATTTGACGGGTTCTCTTGGCAAAAAAGGTATGGTTTTATTACCATTTTCAAAAGGAAAAATTTGGTACTGGCATTCAGGTGAGGGTCAAAGTACTTGGTATCCTTCATTACAACTTGCATCACAAACACAAATGAATGACTGGACATACCCGATTCAAAAATGTAAAGATTGGATATTGGAGCAAATTTAATGGAATTAATTCGACTTGTCGTGGGATTTGATCAGCGTGAAGCAATTGCTTATCATGTTTTTGTTCAAAGCGTGATGCATAATTCAAATAATCCAGTTTCCTTTTATCCGCTAAATAAGAATGCTCTTTCTTTTTACAATGAAACCCATTCCGACAGAAGCAATGCTTTCACATATTCACGGTTTTTGACCCCATATTTAATGAATTTTGAGGGTTGGGCTATATATTTGGATGGTGATATGGTTTGTCAGGAGGATATTTCATTGCTCTGGAAATTGAAGGACAGCAAGAAAGCTGTTCAAGTTGTCAAACATGAATATAAAACAAAAAGTAATAAAAAATATTTGAATAATGTTAATATTGATTATCCTAAGAAGAATTGGTCAAGTGTTATTATTTGGAACTGCGCACATCCCAAAAATAAAGCACTTACACCTGATTTAATCTCAAACAGTGATGGAAAATTTCTCCATAGATTTATGTGGTTAGATGATGCGGATATTGGTGAGTTACCTGTAGAGTGGAACTGGTTGGCAATTGAGTATCCACCCAATCCAACTGCAAAGCTCATTCACTACACACTTGGCACGCCATGTTTCAGTGAATATGCAAAATCAGAAATGTCTGAAATCTGGCATTCTGCATTTGATTTGTCAATGAGTGGGTACATGAAAAGATAATTTATTGTCTTTTTATCGTAAGATTATGTTTACACTATCTATTTTTAAGGTATAACAAATGTTGCTTATCACATCGTTCAATGAGTATTTATTGAAACAATATGGTGAACGAATGGTCAAAGAATTTTCTGAAAAATCTGATGGCTCTGTAAAATTAGTGGTAATTTATGAGGCGGAGGTAGTACCAGAAATTTATTTAAAAAACATAGAATTTATTAAATTCAATCATTCGGGACATAATGAATTTATTCGTAAATTCGGTCATTTACACGAGGCAAGAGGACTTCGAATAAATTATCTTCCAAACGGTCAAACTTATCTTACTAATAATTTTAGATTTGATGCTATCCGATTTTCATTCAAAATATTTTCTTTACTTCAAGCATTAGAACTTTTTAAACCTGTTGATTATTTTGCATGGATTGATGCTGATGTCAGATGTCTGAAAAAATTTAGTCGAAACGATTTGCTCCAATTCTTTCCTAATGATAATCAACTCATGAGTTACCTTGGTCGGACCAAATTTCCGCCTACTGGGGCTTATTCAGAATGCGGGTTTTTAGGATTTAATAATCTACATCCTTTGACTTATGAATTTTTGAATAAAGTAGCTGACACATACCAGAATGGTGAAATATTTGCTCATAAGCAATGGCATGATTCTTGGATTTGGGACCAAATTCGACTTGTTTTTGAAAATCGTAACGTAGAATTCAAAAATATTTCAGGAGATGCAGTTAGTACCGATCATCCATTTATAAATAGTGCCTTGGGCATATTCTTTGATCATTTAAAAGGTCCTGAAAGGAAAAAGATAGGTCATTCTTTTGCCGAGGATTACTCGATGAGAAATAAAAATTAATTATTTAATTCTTTTAGATGTATTAGTGCTATCAAGCGGAGTTACCACCTGACCGCTTTTTTATTGAAGATAAAGATTAAATTATATTACTCATAAGAAAGCTGAGGAGCTAAATATTTTGATTTATTAGGTTTAAATGCATTGGGATTTTATTTTATGATTTTAATTTTATTATAGGTCGGCAGAGTGTCGAAACTACGGTTTGACCATCACCAAGGAGAGGCTGATCAAATCGTTAAGCAATTTAACCAAAGTTGCCATCAATTTCTAATGTCACCAGATGCTCAAACGATGATTGTTCTGCTTCAGAGGGGGGTGTTCAATGATGATGACGTTTAACCAATGGTTGAAACACCGAGGGCTAAGTGAGCAACAACCAACCCGGCCACCGACACCTAATACTGGTGAAACTGGAAACTTACCAGAAGAGAAAGAGACCAGCTAGTTAAACCACTAGAAGCGAGGTATTACAGTGTCCAGAAGTTTTCTTAGGTCGGGAGAGTTCTGTCCATTGAACTAGGGCGGCAAGAGAGCTAGTTTATTTACTCAACATTCGCATCGCGTCTTCCAAGCCTTTGAGGGTTAGCGGAAACATGCGGTTGCTGACCATCTGTTGGATGATGCTGATGCTTTGGCGGTATTGCCAGACACCCAAGGGTTCGGGGTTGATCCAAGCAAACTTGGGATAGGCGTGGGTCAGGCGTTGCAGCCATTCCGCTCCAGCTTCTTCATTGTTGTATTCCACGCTGCCGCCGGGCTGCAATATTTCATAAGGGCTCATGGTGGCGTCGCCCACAAAAATGAGCTTGTGGTCCTTGTTGTACTTGCGAATCACGTCCCAGGTGTCAAATTTTTCGGCAAAGCGGCGGCGGTTGTTTTTCCACAAAAAGTCATACACGCAATTGTGGAAATAGAAGAACTCCAAGTGCTTGAACTCGCCCTTCACGGCTGAGAACAGCTCTTCCACCCGCGACACATGCTCGTCCATGGTGCCGCCCACATCCATCAGCAGCAGAAGTTTCACATGGTTGTGGCGCTCGGGGCGCATCTTGATGTCCAGATAGCCCGCATTGGCCGCCGTGCTACGGATGGTGTTGTCCAAATCAAATTCGTCTTCGGCACCTTCACGGGCAAAGCGGCGCAACCGACGCAGCGCCACTTTGATGTTGCGGGTGCCCAGTTCAACAGCGTCGTCATAGTCTTGGTAGGCCCGTTGCTCCCAAACTTTAATGGCGCTTTTATTGCCGCCTTTGCCACCGATGCGAATGCCTTGTGGGTTGTAGCCGCTGTTGCCAAAGGGCGAGGTGCCGCCAGTGCCAATCCATTTGTTGCCGCCTTGGTGGCGCTCTTTTTGTTCTTCCAAGCGCTTCTTCAAAGTTTCCATCAACTCGTCCCAGCCCATTTTCTCGATGGCCGCTTTTTGCTCGGGCGTGAGTTCGTTTTCCAAGGTTTTCTTCAACCACTCCAAAGGTACGTCCGCGGTGAAATCGGTAAGCATCTCCACGCCTTTGAAATAAGCACCAAAGGCTTTGTCAAATTTGTCGAAATGCTTTTCGTCTTTCACCAAGATCATGCGGCTGAGGTGGTAGAAATCGTCCATGCTGCTGGCGTCGCTGTTGGGCCCCACCACATTCGCCTGCAAGGCTTCCAAGAGCGTGAGGTATTCCTTAACCGACACCGGCAATTTGGCAGCTCGCAGGGTGTAGAAGAAGTCAATCAGCATGGCAAGCCCCTTTCAATGGGCAAACAAGCATTTGAAGATGTTGGCTGATTCATGGCCGGCGGGGTCACAGCTTGCAGGTTCATGGGGCGTCCGTGTCACTAGGCTCTGGATGCAACCAGCGGCGAGCAGCTTGTAATCCCATGCCACCCCCCAAACCAACCAGGGCGATGCCCACCATGCTGCGGGTGCTGTAGCCCGCATCGAAAACATCGCAGCCCAAAAGCTGGCCAACAAAAAATCCCAGCAATGCCCCCAACACAAAGCCGATGGCATCTCCAATTCCTTGTGCGAGCAAGTGTTTCATGTCGTGGGATCAGCGGTTGCGGCTTTGCATGAACACCAGTTTTTCAAACAAGGTGACGTCTTGTTCGTTTTTCAGCAGCGCGCCCACCAAGGGCGGTACCGCCACTTTGTCGTCCTGGGTTTGCAGCGCTGCCAGTGGGATGTCTTCGGCCACCAGCAGTTTGAGCCAGTCCAGCAGTTCTGAGGTGGAGGGCTTTTTCTTCAAACCAGGCAAGCCGCGCACGTCGTAAAAAGTTTTCAAGGCGGCGGCCAGCAGGTCTTTTTTCAAGTTGGGGAAATGCACGTCAATGATTTGCCGCATGGTGTCGGCTTCAGGGAACTTGATGTAGTGGAAGAAGCAGCGGCGCAAAAACGCGTCGGGCAGTTCTTTCTCGTTGTTGGAGGTGATGAACACCAGCGGACGGGTTTGAGCCTTGATCAGTTGGCGGGTTTCGTAGCAATAAAACTCCATGCGGTCGAGTTCGCGCAGCAAATCGTTGGGAAATTCAATATCAGCCTTGTCGATCTCATCGATCAGCAGCGCCACAGGCTCAGTGGCTGTGAACGCTTGCCACAAAACCCCTTTGACAATGTAGTTTTCTATGTTCTTTACCCGCTCGCCGCCATCGAGGTCAGACATTTGGCTGTCGCGCAGACGACTCACTGCATCGTATTCATAAAGGCCTTGCTGAGCCTTGGTGGTGGATTTCACATGCCACTGCAGCAAAGGCATTCCAAGGGACTGCGCTACTTCCTCGGCCAGCATGGTTTTGCCTGTTCCTGGTTCGCCCTTGACCAACAAAGGGCGCTTGAGGGTGATGGCCGCATTGACCGCCAACATCAGGTCTTGGGTGGCGACGTAGTTATCGGTTCCTGCAAATTTCATGGATCAATGCCTTTTAGGTTTCCAACACGGAGCTTACAAACCGCGTCGATATAATCTTCGGAGTTTCTTTTCATGATTGTCTGTCCAAAATGACCAAGCTCATAACATCGGTTCTCATGGTTTTTGTCGCCTCGGTGACCTCAGTGGCTTATGCCCAAGACGCAGCAGGCGACGCCAAAGCCGGTGAAACCAAAATTGCCATGTGCATTGGATGCCACGGCATCAAAGGTTACCAAGCCTCTTTCCCTGAGGTCTACAAAGTGCCCATGATCTCGGGCCAGAATGCCGGCTATATCGTTTCGTCATTAACGGCTTACCAAAAAGGCGAGCGCAAACACCCCACCATGCGCAGCATCGCTGCTTCTTTGACTGCCAAAGACATGGCCGATATTGCGGCTTACTACGAATCACACGGCAAAGACGATTCAGTGACCTTGCCTGAAAAAGCCTCCGAGGCCTCTGGCAGCACAGCTGCTTTGCTTGCCAAGGGTGCTTGCGCCTCTTGCCACGGTGCAAATTTGAATAAACCCATGGTGCCTGGCTATCCCAAGATTGCAGGCCAATACAAAGACTATCTTTATGTTGCCCTCAAATCCTATAAACAAGACGGCCAAGCCACTTGGGGTCGCTCCAATGGTGTGATGGGTGGCATTGCCAAGCAATTTACGCTTGCCGAACTCAAACAATTGTCCGCCTATGTCAGCAGTCAGCAGGGCGACTTGAAAACGGTGCCTCAGTCTAAATTCCGTAAATAAGCTTCAAGCCCATGTGCAAAACTCACTTCGGTGGGTTTTTGTTTTTCTGGCGCCTCAATCTGTGGTGGCGCGGCGCTGCACCGCGTCAATATAGGCCTGACCATCGGGGGGGCGTCCGCTGCGTTGGCTCTCCCACAACATGGTGCCTAAGCACTCCATCACCTCGTGGTGGGCATCATGCAAGCTGTTGCGCTTAGCGGCCAGTAACTCCACCGCTTGGCGAATGCCGCGTGGCTGGTCGATGGAGCATTGTTCGCTGATGGAGACATGCATGGACAAATGCAAAAACGGGTTGGACTGACCGTCGTTGCCTTTGTACTGCTTGGCCAGCGCCGCATCAACATCTGATAAATCGTTGGCGTACTCGGGGTGTTCTGCCACCCACAAACCGGCCAACGTTTCCAAGGCATCGCTTAATTGATCGCTTTGCTGCTTGGCATAGACTTGGCAGAAGAACCGCCTGACATCTTCTTGGGAAGGATTGAACATGGCTTGTATTGTTAACCAGAGATTTGCATGAACCACGCTTTTATTTGTGACGCGATTCGCACCCCTTTTGGCCGCTATGGTGGCGCTTTGTCCAGCGTTCGCGCCGATGATTTGGCGGCAGTGCCCCTAAAGGCCTTGATGGCGCGTAATCCCAAGGTGGATTGGCAAGCTGTGACCGATATTTTGTATGGCTGCGTCAACCAAGCAGGCGAAGACAACCGCAATGTGGCGCACATGGCCAGCCTGTTGGCGGGTTTGCCTTTGGAGATTCCGGGTGCCACCATCAACCGGCTGTGTGGCTCTGGCATGGATGCTTTGGGCACCGCCGCCCGTGCCATACGTGCAGGCGAAGCGGGTTTGATGATCGCGGGAGGGGTTGAGAGCATGAGCCGCGCTCCTTTTGTGATGCCCAAAGCGGAAGCCGCATTTGGCCGTAACCCGCAAATTTTCGACACCACCATTGGCTGGCGCTTTGTTAACCCGTTCATGAAAAGCATGTACGGCGTGGACGCCATGCCCGAAACCGCCGAGAACGTCGCAACCGATTACAAGATTGAGCGAGAAGCGCAAGACCGTATGGCATTGGCCAGCCAAATGAAAGCGGTAGCAGCGCAAAAAGCGGGCATCTTGGCGCAAGAAATCACCCCCGTCACCATCCCGCAGAAAAAGGGCGAACCCATCGTGGTGGATAAGGACGAGCATCCCCGCGAAACCAGTTTGGAAGCCTTGGCCAAACTCAAAGGCGTGGTGCGTCCCGAGGGTACGGTGACGGCGGGTAATGCCAGCGGCGTGAACGACGGCGCTTGCGCGATTTTGTTGGCCGATGAAGCCAGTGCCGCCAAGCATGGCTTAACGCCTCGTGCCCGAGTGGTGGGCATGGCGACAGCCGGCGTACCTCCGCGCATCATGGGCATTGGCCCGGCTCCCGCCACCGAAAAAGTGCTGGCGCTGACCGGTTTGACCTTGGCGCAAATGGATGTGATTGAGCTCAATGAAGCCTTTGCCGCGCAAGGTTTGGCGGTGTTGCGGCTGCTGGGTTTGCAAGACGACGACCCCCGCGTCAACCCCAATGGCGGCGCAATTGCCTTGGGTCACCCGCTGGGCGCATCGGGCGCTAGGTTGGTCACCACCGCCACCAACCAACTGCACCGCACAGGTGGGCGTTATGCCCTTTGCACCATGTGCATAGGGGTGGGGCAGGGGATTGCGGTCATCATTGAGCGGGTTTAGCGCTTACTGCTCCACAAACGCCCGCTCCACCACAAAGTCGCCTGGTGTGGTGGTATTGCCTTCATTGAAGTGACGCTCTTCCAGCAAGGTTTTCAGGCTTTTCAGCATTTGCGGGCTGCCGCAGAGCATGACGCGGTCGGTCTCAGGGTTGAGCGTGGGTAGGCCGAGGTCGGCAAACAATTTACCGCTCTCCATCAACTCATTGATGCGTCCTTGATTGCGAAAGGGCTCGCGGGTGACCGTGGGGTAGTACAGCATTTGGGCACTGACCATTTCGCCCAACAACTCATGCAGAGGCAATTCTTGGGTGAGGTAGTCGTGGTAAGCAAGTTCTTTGACTTCACGCACACCATGAACCAAGATGACTTTTTCAAAGCGCTCGTAGGTTTCGGGGTCGCGGATGACGCTCATATAAGGCGCCATGCCAGTGCCAGTGCCCAGCAAATACAAGTTTTTGCCGGGCAGCAAATAGTCAATCAGCAAAGTGCCCGTGGGTTTGCGACCCACCACAATTTTGTCGCCCACTTGGATGTGCTGCAACTTGGAGGTGAGGGGACCGTCGGGTACCTTGATGCTTAAAAACTCTAAGTGCTCTTCGTAGTTGGCGCTGACGATGCTGTAGGCGCGTAGCAAAGGCTTGCCGTCGACACGCAAACCGATCATGGTGAAGTGGCCGTTGGAGAAGCGCAAAGCCATGTCGCGGGTGGTGGTGAAGCTGAACAAGCGGTCGGTCCAGTGGTGAACAGACAACACGGTTTCGTCATTGAAAGCGCTCATAGCGGTACTTTGGCTGAAGGTAAAACGGTCAATTTTAGTTGAGCGGTTCAGACCGCTTGCGACTAGACGCTAGACTGATCCACCTTCAGACAGACAAAACAGGTCGTTTCATGAAAATATTCAACGCTTTACAAGATTTGTTGGCTTGCGTGGGCCAAGACGTGGCGGTCAGCGATTGGGTCACAGTCACGCAAGAACAAATCAATTTGTTTGCCCAAGCCACGGGTGACCACCAGTGGATACATACCGACGCTGACAAAGCCCAAAGCGGCCCGTTTGGCAGCACCATCGCCCATGGTTTTTTGACTCTGTCTTTGCTACCCCAGTTTTTTGAGTCGGCGTTTGAGATTCAAGGCTCTCGCATGGGTATCAACTACGGTTTGAACAAGGTGCGTTTCACTGCGCCAGTACCGGTCAACAGCCGCTTACGCGCCCATATGCATTTGCTGGCCTGTGAAGCCATCGACAACAGCGGCATGCAAATGACATGGAAGGTGAGTGTGGAGCGAGAAGGCTCTGACAAACCGGTGTGTATCGCCGAGTCCTTGGTGCGTCGCTACCCTTAAGGCGTGTGCTGGTCAAAGCCGTTTTGCCGCCATGCCTCATACACCGTGATGGCCACAGCGTTAGAGAGGTTTAAGCTGCGTTGCCCGGCCAGCATGGGCAAGCGCAGCATATTGTTCTGCTGAAAGAAAGCTCGGACTTCGCTTGACAAACCACTGGTTTCCGAGCCAAACACCAGCCAATCATTCGCCTGAAAAGTGCTTGCAAACACCGATGACTTACCGTGGGTGGTGAGGGCAAAACAGCGTGACACATCGGGTTGCTCGGCATCCACAAAGACCTGCCAACTGGCGTGGCGCTTCACATCGGCGTACTCGTGGTAATCCAAGCCAGCTCGGCGCATTTGTTTGTCTTGCATGGAAAAGCCCAAAGGCTCGACCAGATGCAAATTGCAACCGGTATTGGCGGCCAAACGGATGATGTTGCCGGTGTTGGGCGGAATTTCAGGTTGAACCAAAACGATATGAAACATGCGAGCTTTCGATGAGGCCTGCATTGTGGCTTGGCATGGGGTGGCTTGCCTTGCCTTAGGCAGGGGTGCGGGCCAGCACCACCGCTTGCACCTGCTTCACCCCCGCCGCTTGCAAGGCCTGTGTGCAGGCAAGCAAGGTGGTGCCTGTTGTCGTGACGTCGTCCACCAGCACCACCCTAGAGTTACGTAGTCTGGGCAAACCATGTGGGTTAACCATGAAAGCTTGGTGCAGGTTGACCAATCTGTCGCTGCGCGACAAGCCCGATTGGGCGGGCGTATCGCGCAAACGAATCAGCGCTTGGCCCAAAGTACGCTCTGGACAAAGTTGCTTGGCCAACACCAATGCTTGGTTAAAGCCCCGCTCACGCAAGCGTTGCGCTGACAAAGGCACGGGTACCAGCCAGTCACATGCATCCAAGCGTTGGGCGATGGCGGGTGTCTGGCGCATTTGTTGAGCCAAAAAATAGGCCAAACCCACTTGCCCCTCGAACTTGAAAGCGGTGATGAGTTCTTTCCAAGGCGATACATAAAGTTTGGCTGCCACCCAGCTTGAGGCATAGCCATCCGAAGGGGCATCACCCAAGCGGGTACAGGCAGGGCACAGCGCTTGCCAAGACCATTGGCTACAGGCGTGGCACTGCCCGGGCAAAGTGAGCCGAGGCCAGACAAATTTGATGGACCAATTTCGGTATGCTGAGCGGCTGTAAGGCATACCTGCCATCTGAACAAAGTTTCCTCTCCATGTCTGCGAACTCTTCACTGAAAAAAAGTGAACTACTCCCACCGCTAGACCCCGTCGCTGCCAAGCGCTGGGAGCGTTTTGCCGCGCAAAGCCCAAGTGCATGGTTGCATGACGAAGTGGCCAAGCGCATGGCGCAGCGCTTGGTGTTGATGCGCAGTCAGCCCACGCATTGGGCGCACTGGCAACCCAGCTTAGGTGGCTGGGCTTCGCAGGGGATAGTCAGCCAGCAATACCCGCAAGCAGGTTGCACCGTGGTCGAGTCTGAGGCGGCACTTTTGTCACAAGCGCGACAAAAATTGACGCCGCCTTGGTGGAACAGGTGGCGAAACCGGCTGCCCAGCTTTGCCTTGTCACTCGATCAACCCGCGCAGATGGTGTGGGCGAATATGGGCTTGCACATGCGGGCACGGCCGCAAGCTCTCATGGCGCAATGGCACAGCGCTTTGGCCCCCGAGGGTTTTGTGATGTTTTCATGTTTGGGGCCGGATACTTTGCGCAGCCTCAAGGGGATTTATTCACAACAGGGCTGGCCACCCGCTGCCCACGACTTCACCGATATGCATGATTGGGGCGATATGTTGCTTGAAGCAGGCTTTGCCCAACCCGTGATGGACATGGAGCACATCACCCTGACTTACCCCGACGCCCCGTTTTTGTTGACAGAGTTGCGCACCTTGGGCCGCAATTTGCACCCTAACAGGTTTTCTGGTCTGCGCGGAAAGAGTTGGTTGGCAAGCTTGCATCAGGTGCTGGAGCAAGGTTTGATATCCCCACAAAGTTCAGGTCGATTGGCACTGAATTTTGAGGTTATTTACGGTCATGCATTCAAAGCCAAAGCCAAAGCTTTATCTTCGGACACAGCACATATTTCGGTGCAGGATTTGCGATCGAAGTTGCCCAGTCAGCGTAAGGAATGAAGAATGAAAGATTGGTGTCAGGCTGGGTGTGAGCAGTGGTGGTTAGAATCGTGCGGTTTTGGTGGTTTCACCCCTTGTTGAATCTTTACAAACATGATGAACAACATTTACAAAAAATTTGAACAAGCAAGCATTGCCTTGTTCGCCATGGCATCCACCATGGCGTGGGCAGTTAACGATTTACCCGGCGGCCCCGCAGTACGTCAATTGAACCTGCACCCACCCGTGACCAAAATTGCTGAAGAGCAAGTTTGGCTGCACTGGTTCATGCTGATCATCTGTACGGTGATTTTTGTGGCTGTGTTTGGCGTCATGTTTTATTCCATTTGGAAACACCGCAAATCGACTGGACACAAAGCGGCATCTTTTCATGAGTCGCTGAAAGTTGAAATTGCTTGGACTGTGGTGCCTTTTGTCATTGTGATCTTGATGGCCTTGCCCGCAACCAAAGCGGTGGTGGCCAGCAAAGATACATCGAACGCCGACTTGACCATCAAGGCCACGGGCTATCAGTGGAAATGGGGTTACGACTACATCAAGGGTGAAGGCGAGGGCATTGGCTTTATCTCCACTTTGGACAACGCTCAGCGTGAAATGTCCAACAGCGGCAATCCTGAACCCACCGACGACTATTTGCTCAAGGTTGACAACCCCTTGGTGGTTCCTGTCAACCAAAAGGTGCGCATCATCACCACCTCGAATGACGTGATCCACTCTTTTGCGGTCAATTCTTTCGGTGTCAAGCAAGATGCCATCCCAGGTTTTGTGCGTGATACTTGGTTCCGCGCCGAGAAAACCGGTGACTTCTACGGGCAATGCCAAGAACTGTGCGGTAAAGAACATGCTTACATGCCCATCCACGTCAAAGTGGTGAGTGCCCAGGAATACACCGCTTGGGTGGCTGATCAAAACAAAAAATTGGCTGCCAAACAAGACGACCCCAACAAAGTGTGGGCCATGGCTGACCTCATGCAAAAAGGCGAAAAGGTCTATGCGGCTAATTGCCAAGCCTGTCACCAAGCTAATGGCAAAGGTATGGGACCCATCAAAACACTCGATGGCGCAGCAGTCGTCTTGGATGCTGATGCAGGCAAGGTGATCAAAGTCTTGCTCAATGGTCAAAACAACCTGACCATGCCCGCTTGGAAGCAACTGTCTGACAGCGAAATTGCTGCTGTCATCAGCTACACCAAAAACAATTGGTCGAACAAGACCGGACAAATGGTTCAGCCAGCCCAAGTGCTTGCTGCACGTCAGTAACCCCGTTTAAATCGAAGGAATCTTCTATGAGCGCTGTACTCCACCCCCATGGCCACGGGGCCGACCACACACACGATGACCACCATGGCGCACCTCACGGCTGGCGTCGTTGGGTCTATGCGACCAACCACAAAGACATTGGTACGCTGTACCTGCTGTTTGCATTCACCATGCTGATCATTGGTGGCGTTTTGGCGCTGGGCATTCGTGCCGAGTTGTTCAAGCCTGGTTTGCAATTGGTGAACCCCGAGTTGTTTAACCAACTCACCACCATGCACGGTCTGATCATGGTTTTTGGCGCCATCATGCCGGCCTTTGTGGGCTTCGCCAACTGGATGATTCCTTTGCAAATTGGCGCTTCTGACATGGCCTTTGCCCGCATGAACAACTTCAGTTTCTGGCTGATGATTCCTGCCGCTTTGATCTTGGCCGGTTCTTTCTTCATGCCTGGTGGCGCCCCTGCAGGTGGCTGGACGCTTTACGCACCTCTCAGTCTGCAGATGGGTCCCTCCATGGATGCAGCGATTTTTGCCTTGCACATCTTGGGTGCCTCATCCATCATGGGTTCCATCAACATCATTGTCACCATCTTGAACATGCGTGCCCCTGGCATGACCTTGATGAAGATGCCCATGTTCGTTTGGACATGGCTCATCACCGCTTATTTGTTGATTGCTGTGATGCCTGTGTTGGCGGGTGCTATCACCATGACCTTGACCGACCGTCACTTCGGCACCACCTTCTTTAACCCTGCCGCTGGTGGCGACCCCGTGATGTTCCAGCATATCTTCTGGTTCTTCGGTCACCCCGAGGTCTACATCATGATCTTGCCGGCTTTCGGCATCATCAGCCAAATCATTCCTGCGTTTTCTCGCAAAAAGTTGTTTGGCTATGCCTCCATGGTTTACGCCACGTCATCGATCGCGATTTTGTCCTTCATCGTGTGGGCGCACCACATGTACACCACTGGCATGCCCGTCACTGGTCAGCTGTTCTTCATGTACGCCACCATGCTCATCTCTGTGCCCACGGGCGTGAAGGTGTTCAACTGGATTGCCACCATGTGGAAAGGTTCCATGACCTTTGAAACTCCTATGTTGTTTGCAGTGGGTTTCATTTTTGTTTTCACCATGGGTGGTTTCACTGGCCTGATCTTGGCGATGGCGCCTATTGATTTGCAATTGCAGGACGGCTATTACGTTGTGGCCCACTTCCACTATGTGTTGGTGGCCGGTTCCTTGTTCACCATGTTCGCTGGCTATTACTACTGGGCGCCCAAGTGGACTGGCGTGATGTACAACGAAACCCGCGGAAAAATCCACTTTTGGTGGACGCTGATTTCCTTCAACGTCACTTTCTTCCCCATGCACTTCTTGGGACTGGCTGGCATGCCCCGTCGTTATGCCGACTACCCCATGCAATTCGCTGACTTCAACGCCTTGGCCTCTGTCGGTGGCTTTGCCTTCGGTATTGCTCAGGTGTATTTCTTCTTCTTTGTGGTGTTGCCCACCATGCGTGGCAAGGGTGAGCCTGCGCCTCAGCGTCCTTGGGAAGCAGCGGAAGGTTTGGAGTGGGAAGTGCCTTCACCCGCACCATTCCATACCTTTGAGACGCCTCCTAAGCTCAACCGCGACGCAACCCGCATCGTGGCCTGAGTTTTTAAAGTGCAAACCTCTGTCATGACGTCAGAACAGAAAAAAAGCAATCTCCGCCTTGGCTTGGTATTGGCCTCGGTAGCAGCTGTTTTTTTTCTGGGTGTGGTCGCCAAAGTCACCTTTATCAATAATTAATCAAACGTCATGGGCCTGCGCCACACCAACCTGCTGATGCTGCGCAAACTTGTCGTGGTGGCTTTGGGTATGTTTGGTTTTGGTTATGCCTTGGTTCCTTTGTACTTGGCAATTTGCGAGATGACGGGCATCAATATTTTGGCTTTAGGCGAAAAAGAGTTGCCCGGTTCTGGTAATGCTCGGCTTGCCACACCGCAAAACAGCCAACTTGATACCAGCCGCACCATCACCGTAGAGTTTGATGCCAATGCCCGTGGCCCTTGGCAATTCAAACCCATGCAAAACTCGATTCAGGTGCACCCTGGCGAGATGGCCACAGTCATGTACGAGTTTCAAAATGTGCAAGAACGTACCATGTCGGCACAGGCCATTCCCAGCTATGCGCCACAACAAGCGGGTCCGCACTTCAATAAAGTAGAGTGTTTTTGCTTTAACCAGTACACCTTGGCCCCTGGCGAAAAAAAGCAGTGGCCTGTGGTGTTCGTGGTTGACAAAAAATTATCCAAAGATGTGACCACCATCACCTTGTCCTACACCTTCTTTGAAGTAGGCAGCAGCACACCGCCTGCCCCCACTGCGGCAGTGATGGTTCCTCTCACCAAGGTGGGCTCATGAGTACAGACACCACAACGCTTGAAAAGCCTGCAGTGGTCAAGCGTCCGTTTTGGCGTTCTATCGTGGCTGTTTCTTGGTCGTTTATCGGTATTCGAAAAAACAGTGAATTTCAGGAAGATTTGGCCCACATCACACCCTTGCATGTTTTAGGCGTGGGTTTGGTGGGCGGTCTGTTGTTTGTGATCGGATTGATTGTTGTGGTCAATCTGGTGGTTGCGAAATAAAAGGAGTCGAGATGAGCAGCACGTCCCATGGCACTACGCCTTACTACTATGTTCCCGAGCCTTCGCCGTTTCCGGCCTTGGCTTCCCTTGGGTTGTTCTTTGTTATTTTGGGTGCCACCTTCTGGGTCAATGACATCACCTGGGGCAAGTACTCTTTGATTTTGGGCATGGTGATTTGGTTGGTCATCCTCTTTAAATGGTTCAGCGCTGCCGTCTCTGAGAGCGAGTCTGGTTTGTATGGGCGCAAGATCGATCTCTCCTTTCGCTGGAGCATGAGTTGGTTCATCTTCTCCGAAGTCATGTTTTTCGGTGCGTTTTTCTCGGCTTTGTGGTGGGCACGGGCCCATTCCGTTCCCATGCTGGGCAGTTTAGATAACGCCTTGCTTTGGCCCGACTTCAAAGCGGTTTGGCCAAGTGTTGCCGCTGGTGTGACAGCCTCACCTGCAGGCATCATCGAACCCTTTCAAACCATGACACCGTTTTGGTTGCCAACCATCAATACAGCTTTGCTGTTGAGTTCTGGCGTGACCCTGACCATCGCCCACCATGCTTTGATTGCCAACCAACGCGCTAAGACCATCACCTTCATGTGGCTGACTGTTGCCCTGGGTCTGGTTTTCCTTTTTGTTCAAGGTTATGAATACTTCCATGCCTACAACGACTTGAACCTGAAACTCACCTCTGGAATGTACGGTTCTACCTTCTATATGTTGACCGGCTTTCATGGCTTTCACGTGTTCTTGGGCATGCTGATGCTGCTGTTCATCACCTTGCGCTTGCAAAAAGGCCACTTCACCCCCGAAAAGCATTTCGGCTTTGAAGGTGCTGCTTGGTACTGGCACTTTGTGGATGTGGTGTGGTTGGGTCTGTACATCTTGGTGTACTGGCTCTGAACGACACCCTCACAGACAAGGGCCGCTTTTGCGGCCCTTTTGTTTCCAGCCTTAGGCTGGCGTCAAAGGGATGCCAGTCGGGTGGATCCAGCCCATTTTCCAAGACAGCAAAATGCTGATGAACAACACCACAGACAGGCCAATGCGAAAAGCCAGTGCTTTGGCCATGGGTGAGGTTTTGGGGGCGTCATCGTTTTCTGGTTTGTCGCGCACCATGAAAAACAAAGCCGTGGCTAGGCTGGCCAAAATGCCTAAAAAGGCCAATGCAATGAAGAAAGTCATGAAAGCGATTATCCGTTGACTTCGCAATCTCCTTCTACCCGTCGAATACCCTTATGGCAACGCCGCTTGGCTTGGGGCTTGCTGGCAGCGCTGTGCGTGGCCTTGACCCTGCGTTTAGGGTTTTGGCAACTCTCGCGGGCCGAGCAAAAAACCACCTTACAACAGGCCATTGAGAACCAATCGCAATTGCCACCGTTGACCTTGGCGCAGCTCCAAAGCGACCCTTCTGCTTGGGCGCAAACCCATCGACGTGTGCAGTTGCAAGGAGAGTGGCTGAGTGATCAAACGGTTTTCTTGGACAACCGCGCTCACCACGGTCGGGTGGGTTTTTGGGTGATGACGCCCTTGCGTGTGCAAGCAGGGCAGGTGGTGTGGGTGCAGCGCGGCTGGGTTGAGCGCGATGCGCTGGACCCGCGCAAGCCGCCTCTATTAGCACCCCCTGTGGACGGCAGTCCTGTTGAGGCGCGGATTGCGCCGCCTTTGTCGCAAATATTCGAATTGGGATCTGCCCAGCAAGGAGCCAACCCATCGCCCATAAGGGCAAATTTGGACTCGGCGCAGATGCAGTCGCTGGTGCAAGACAATGTGCAGGCTTTGGTGGTGCAAACTGGTCCCGATGGGGACGGTCTGCGCCGCGATTGGTTTCAAGTGGGCTTGAGTGCGGATAAAAACCGCGCTTATGCTTTTCAATGGTTTGCCCTCAGTGCGCTGCTGGCATTTCTTTACCTCTGGTTTCAATGGATTAAAGACTACCGATATGGTCGACAACAAAGCTGACTCTCTTGAGTCCAAGCCATTAGGTTTGACGGTGTATGACTTGCCTGAGCCTGGCGCAGTCGCGGATGCCGATGCCAGACAAACTGCCAGTGGTCGTTTGCGCATGTTGCTGGTGTTGCTGGTGTGTGCTGCGCCGGTCATCGCCTCTTATTTGACCTATTACGTGTTGCGGCCACAAAGTCTGCGCAGCTTTGGCGAGTTGATTCTGCCGGTGGTGGCCATGCCAGACCTGCAAGCCAAGGATGTCAAAGGTCAGCCAGTGGCGCTTCGAAGTCTGAAAAACCAGTGGTTGCTGGTGAGTGTTGCCGGTGGGGCCTGCCCAGCCGAGTGCCAGCAAAATCTTTTTTTCCAACGCCAAACCCGAGCTGCTTTGGGGCGTGAACGCGATCGCACCGATTGGGTCTGGCTGGTGACGGACGATGCGCCTTTGGATGCCGCTTTGATGGCAGGTTTGCAAGACGCGGTGGTTTTGCGTTTGCCCATAGACCAAGTAGCGCAATGGTTTCGTCCCCAAGCCGGCAGTGAGTTGCAAGACCATTTGTACTTGGTCGACCCCCAGGGCGATTGGATGATGCGTTTCCCTGCTCATTTGCAAACCGATCAAGCCCCCAAGATGCGCAAAGATTGGGACCGCCTGTTGCGGGCTTCCGTGTCTTGGGACAAAGCAGGGCGCTGAGCTTATGCAAGAAGTCGAACTTTTCAATCTGGGTCCCATTTTCAAATTGCTGCTGCTGGCAGTGGTTGTGGCCATGGGTCCCTTGGCTTGGGTGTGGTTGCGCCATCGACACCAAGAAGCGCCGCAACGCGTACGCCAACTCACCGCGCTAACGCTTTTCCTTTGCTTTGATTTGGTGTTGTTTGGCTCGTTCACCCGCTTGAGCGACTCAGGCTTGGGCTGTCCTGATTGGCCTGGTTGCTATGGCCATGCCACACCCTTTGGCGCAGGCGAAGCCATCGAAGCTGCGCAAACCGCCATGCCCACAGGGCCTGTGACCTTGAGCAAAGCATGGATAGAAATGATTCACCGTTATTTGGCCATGACAGTGGGTGCCTTGATTTTGACGTTGGCGATTTTTTCATGGCGACGCGACCGATCTGTTTGGGGCTGGCCCACACTCAGCTTGGTGTGGGTGTGTGTGCAAGGCGGCTTTGGTGCTTTGACTGTCACCATGAAGCTGTTTCCTGCCATCGTCAGCTTGCATTTGATGGGCGGCATGTTGCTGTTGGTACTGTTGTTGATCCAATTGCTGCGACAGCGCCATGCGCCGTGGGCCGAATCCCGAATCCCTTTGCCCACCTCGGTGCGAGCCTGGTTAATGGCCGCATGGGCTTTGCTGATGCTGCAAATTGTCTTGGGTGCTTGGGTCAGTTCCAACTACGCGGTCATGGCTTGCGACACCTACCCGCTTTGCCAAGGTGCTTGGTGGCCCGAGATGAATTTTGACAAGGGCTTTGATCTGTGGCGAGCCTTAGGCATGGATGGCGATGGTCAAGCCCTGCCATTTCAAGCCTTGACCGCGATTAACTTCACCCATCGCTGGCATGCCATGCCTGTGGCTGCCTTGCTGCTGTGGTCCTCATTTTTGTTGTACCGGCATGGCTTGACTACCCAAGCCCGTGGTCTGTGGCTTTTGGTCTTGTTGCAGTTCATCACCGGCATTTCCAATGCGGTGCTGGGGTGGCCCTTGCTGGCGGCTTTGTTGCACACGGCCAGCGCTGCGGGTTTGCTGTTGCTGATAAGCTGGGCTTTGGGTATCACCGAGTCCCGACCTTCAGGGCATATCGCCGCGACTTTTTCTAGGCCTGATTTATGAGAGCGCTTTCTACCTTTATGCCCTTGCGTTGGCAGCAGTTCAATGCGCTGACCAAGCCCCGTGTGATTCAACTCATTGTGTTTTGTGCCCTCATTGGCATGGTGTTGGCGGTGCCAGGTGTGCCATCGTGGGCGGATGTTCAATTGGGTGCCATTGCGTGTTTGGGTATTTGGTTTGTCTCGGGAGCCGCTGCTGCGTTCAATTGCATTGTGGAGAAAGCCATTGACGCTCGCATGAAGCGCACCTCGTGGCGTCCTACAGCCAAAGGCGAATTAAGTGACCGCGATACCCTGCTGTTTTCAGCGGTGCTGTGTTTGCTGGGGTCAGCTATTTTGTACATCTGGGTCAACCCCCTCACCATGTGGCTGACCTTTGCCACGTTTGTAGGCTACGCCATCATTTACACGGTTATTTTGAAACCGCTGACGCCGCAAAACATTGTTATCGGTGGTGCTTCAGGTGCCATGCCACCGGTGTTGGGATGGGCTGCGATGACCGGCGAAGTCAGCCCCGAGTCCCTGATTTTGTGTCTCATCATCTTTTTGTGGACACCACCGCATTTTTGGGCCTTGGCCTTGTACCGCGTCGAGGATTACCGTAAATCGGGCCTGCCCATGCTGCCAGTCACGCATGGCAACGAGTTCACCCGTTTGCAAATATTACTCTACACCTTTGTGTTGTTGGCGGCTTGTTTGATGCCCTTTGTCTACCGCATGAGCGGCTGGTTTTACCTTGTCAGCGCATCCATTCTCAGCGTGATGTTTTGCGCCTACGCTTGGGCGCTGTGGCGCAATTATTCCGATGAACTTGCGCGTAAAACTTTTCGGTTTTCGCTTTATCACTTGAGCTTGTTGTTTGCCGCTTTGTTGATTGACCACTATTTGCCAGGAACTGTATGAGACGTGTTGTAGGCTTTTTCATGCTGTTGGCCTTGCTGGCGTGTTCGCCTGAAAAGCCACCGTTTCAGTCCATCGACCTGACCGGCGCAGATTACGCCAAAGGCTTTAGCTTGCCCGATCAGCTGGGGCAACCGCGAACTTTGGCAGACTTCAAAGGCAAGGTGGTGATGGTGTTTTTTGGCTTTACCCAATGCCCTGATTTTTGTCCCACCACCTTAAGTGAGATGGCGCAGATCAAGAAAGACTTGGGGCCACTGGGCGACAAGATGCAAGCCATCTTCATTACCTTGGACCCCGAGCGAGATACGCCTGAACTTCTCAAAGCCTATATGGGGAACTTTGACCCCAGTTTTGTAGCACTCGTGCCTACCGTGGAAGCGCTGCCAGCCTTGGCCAAGGATTTCAAGATTTATTACAAAAAAGTGGCAGGCACCCAACCAGCCAACTACACCCTAGACCACTCGGCAGGCACTTATATATATGACACCGAGGGTCGCTTGCGTTTGTATGCCCGCTATGGGATGGGCGTGCCGGCGCTGACCGCCGACGTCAAGCAACTGCTTAAGTAAATTCCAGCAAAGCGGCTTTCATTTTTTTCATGGCCGCCACTTCGATTTGGCGGATACGTTCGGCGCTGACGCCGTATTCGGCTGCCAATTCGTGCAGCGTCATGCCGCCTGAGTTGTCATCATTCACCTTGAGCCAACGCTCTTCCACGATGCGACGGCTGCGTTCGTCCAGCACATCAAGCGCTTGGGTGATGCCGTCGCTAGACAACATCTCGCGTTGATGCGCTTCAATCATGGCGGTGGGTTCGTGGTGGGCGTCAGCAAGGTAGGCGATAGGGCCAAAAGCGTCTTCGCCGTCATCGGTGGACACGGGGTCCAGCAACACATCGCCACCCGCCATGCGGGCTTCCATTTCGATCACTTCTTCGCGTTTGACGTTGAGGTCTTTGGCGATGATGTCAATTTGCGCATCGCTCAGGCTGTCGCGGGCCACGGTGTTGTGGTCTTCACCGGCGTCGGCACGGAAACCTTGCTTCTTAGAACGGAGGTTGAAAAACAGTTTGCGCTGCGCCTTGGTGGTGGCGAGTTTGACCATGCGCCAGTTTTTGATGATGTATTCGTGGATTTCAGCCTTGATCCAATGCATGGCGTAACTGACCAAGCGCACACCTTGGTCTGGGTCGAAACGTTTGACGGCTTTCATCAGGCCCACATTGCCTTCTTGAATCAAGTCGGCGTGGGGCAGACCGTAGCCCATGTATTGGCGGGAAATGGACACCACCAAGCGCAGGTGCGACAAGATCAGCTTTCCAGCTGCATCAAGGTCGTTGTGGTCGCGCAATTGGCGGGCAAACGCTTGTTCTTGCTCCAAAGTGAGCATGGGCAGGCGGTTCGCCGCAGAGATATAGGCTTCGATATTGCCTAAGGGGGGCACCAGTGCCCAAGGGTTAGTGCTGACTGAGGACTGGTTGGGTAAGCTTAATGAAGTCATTTGGGGTCTCCTAAGGGACGCGATGACCATATATTAGCACTCTCTGGCGGAGAGTGCTAAGGATTTTTCGGGTTTACCCTGTTACTTGTGTTGACATGAGATACACGTTGACCTACTATTTGTATATCTAATGTACATGCACAAGGAGATCGTCATGCGCGATGCCGCCATCAACCTGCGAGCCCAGCCTGAGCAACGAGATTTGATTGACCAGGCAGCGAGCTTGCTTCGCAAAAACCGCTCTGACTTCATGTTGGAGGCTGCCTGTGACAGAGCGCAGGCCGTTTTACTTGATCAGGTGTTTTTCAGTTTGGACGCTGTTAAATTTCAAGCGTTCAACGCCATGCTGGATACACCCATCCAGCCAAACGAGGGGCTTGCGCGTTTGTTGGAAGTCAAAGCGCCTTGGAAAAATGGCACATGAACCTGCAAAGCCCAGCTCTGCTGACGCAAGATCACCAAGTCCATGCATTTGCTTGCGGCGAAACGGTTTTGGATGAATGGCTCAAGCGCCGCGCCTTGGCCAACAACATCAGTGGTGCCAGCCGTACGTTTGCTGTGGCTGACGATCACCTTGAAGTGATGGGCTATTACGCATTGGCAGCTGGCGCCGTGGCGCATCAGGATTCAAACCGTGCCATTCGGCAAAACATGCCTGACCCTATTCCCGTGATGGTGTTGGCACGGTTGGCTGTGGATGTTCGTGCGCAGGGAATGAAGCTAGGCGCAGCCTTGCTGCGAGACGCTGTGCAGCGTTGCATACAGGTATCCCAAAATGCGGGTGTACGCGCCTTGCTTGTCCATGCCTTGAACGATAAAGCCCGGCAGTTTTATGAACACTACGGCTTTAAAGCTGCGCCTGCACATCCCATGACCTTGATGCTGAGTATCAGGAGCAGCTAAATCACGCTTCGGCGGTGGTAAGCCCTAGGCTGGTTTTTGAGGGAGGCCTTGTTTGCCTGCAAACACCGCCTTCCCCCCCATGGCCTCTTCAATTCGCAAGCCTTCGTTCCATTTGGCCATGCGCTCTGACCGCGCAAACGAGCCCACTTTCAGCTGTCCCGTGTCCCAGCCTGTCGCCAAGTGAACGATGGCGGTGTCCTCGGTTTCCCCAGAACGCGCTGATACCACCATGCCCCAGCCTGCCGCTCGCGCCACTTCCATGGCTTGCACCGTCTCGGTGATGGTGCCTATTTGGTTGGGTTTGAGCAGCACTGCGTTGCAGGCCTTGTCTTGAATGGCTTGGGCCACCAAACTGGC